>DASQVL010000029.1:0-3491 GCA_035640795.1 Crenalkalicoccus sp.
TCAGTCTTCGCCATCATGGCCGCGTCGGAGCCTTGTCGAGCTCGCCCGTGGCGGCGCCGGATGACCACCGGAAGAGTGCCTCCGGCCAGCGCAGCGTGCGGCGGGCGCTGGCCGGATTGCGCGCCCTGTTCAGCCATCCGGCAGGCGCTGCTCGGCGATGTCGGCCAGGCAGCGCGCGATCTTCGGGAAGTCGGGGAAGATGCGGTGGTGCGCAATCGGCTGGAACACCCGGCGGTAATAGCGCAGGAGCTCCTAATCGCTCACCTCGACGCGGCCCGTGCCAGGGTCATAGTGCGCGTGGGGCAGGGCAGCAGGCGGTCATGCAGGGCGGCGTGCGCGGGTGACGCGTCGTCCGCGCCGAACGCCGTGGCATCGGCCGGCGCGCCGACCACCGGCGCATGCGAGGTGGGCACCGGCGGCACGCAAGCGCCACCCGCCTGGTTGCTGACGAACTTGGCAATTTGCCAGAAGGCACCGCCGGATCCCTGGATGAACGAGACACCCTGCGCGTACTCGCACAGCTCGCACAGCTTATCCGCGCTCTCGCCAGGCTGCTTCCTGGGGTTGTTGGTGAAGGGTCCAGGCCGCAGTCGGTCACCGTGCGGTAGGTCGCCGCGCGCGGCGCGAGACCGTGGTGGCAGCATAGCGTACCACGGCGGCGACAAGCAGCGCATCGCCTATCCGGCGAACGGGTCGGGTCGGGCTCATTCGGATGCGGGATCGCGATTGCAGACGGCGCTTTCGCGGTCGAGGGAGTGGGCCACCGTCGCGTTCGTGCCCGGCGCGCATCCCTCCTCCGGCTTGTTCTTCCTGCGCTTCTGGAAGATGCTCTTATGATGTACGCAGCCTCCGCCAGCCCGCAGCCGGCGGAGTTCGGGCCCGGCCCTCACCGGGCGCAATGCTGTGGGAGGCCGACATGCCGGTGCCCACTTCCGTCAAAGACATCGACCTGAGCCCGCCGCCGGGCCGGACCTACTTCAGCACCGACCGCGAGTGGCGGGAGGAGTTCACCTACTTCCTGATGGTGGACCGCTTCCACGACGACACGGACCGGCGGCCAGTGCACCAGGCCGGCCGCTCGGCAGGCGTCCGGACTCCGGACGACTTCTACGGCGGCAAGCTCCGCGGGATTACCCGCAATCTCGACTACATAGCGGGCCTTGGCTGCACCGCCCTCTGGCTCTCGCCGGTCCTCGAGAACAACGTCGGCGCCTACCACGGTTACAATATCAGCAGCTACCTCGACGTCGACCCACGCTTCGGGACGAAGCAGGACCTCGTCGACCTCGTGGACGCCGCGCATCGGCGCGACCCGCCGATGCGGGTCATCCTGGACGTCGTGATCAACCACTCCGGAGACAACTGGGCATATCACCCTGGCGAGGGCATTTACGCAGGCGGACGCCGCTACGAAATGGCCGGCATGCGGCGGACCGACCGGCCGGTGCCGATCGAGCTCCGCGACCCCCGCTTCTACCACCGCATGGGCGCGATCAGCAGCCCGGGCGGCTTCGACACACCGCCCAAATGCCTGCAGGGCGACATCGTCACGCTGAAGGACTACTGGAACGACGACGACGCGGACGGGTCGGAGCTCGTCAACATACTGATCCAGGTGCACTCCTACTGGATCCGCGAGGCGGACGTCGACGGGTTCCGCGTCGACGCGGTGAAGCATATGGGCGCGCTCGCCTGCTCGCGCTTCGCCTCCAACATCCGCGAGTACGCCTACCTGCTCGGCAAACGTGGATTCTTCCTGTTCGGGGAGGTCGCCTCCGCCTCCGACGAGCTGCTGGACCGTTACATCGGCCCGAACACCTCGGTGCAGGACCCGGGCGGCACCGTTTTCTTCGGCCTCGATTCCGCGCTCGACTTCCGCCTCGCCTTCAGCCTGCGCGGCGTCCTCAAGGGCTTCGACGATCCGCGGGCCCTGTTCGATAGGCTGGAGGCGCAGCGTCAGCGGGCGCTGAACCGGGGGGAACTCGGGCGCTATCTGGTCACCTTCGCCGACAACCACGACTCGTTCTGGCAGCCCGGTGGGCGGATCGCGAACGGTGCGCCGGATGCGCAGGTCGTGGGCATTGTCGGATATCTGCTCTGCGCGCTCGGCATGCCCGTCCTCTACTACGGCACCGAGCAAGGATTCTCGGGCAGCGGCGGCGACGTTCAGATGCGCGAGGCGATGTTCGACCGGGATCGGCCAGGGGTGAACCTGCTGAACCCGCACTGCGCGATCTACCGCGGCATCGCCGAGATTGCCGCGGTGGCGCGGGCGAGCGAGCCGCTGCGTTTCGGGCGCATGTACTTCCGCCAGATCGCGGACAAGAGCCTACAGTTCGGTTTCCCCTTCGGCACCGAGTACACCTTGGCCTTCTCGCGCATCCTGTACCCGCAGGAGGTGCTGGTCGCCTACAACGTGTCCGGCGCAGCGCGCAGCGATCGGGTGGTGGTGGATGCCAGCCTGCATCGTCCGGGCGACCGGATGAGGTTTCTGTCCGGCGCGGCCGGGGACGTCGGGGTGGAGCGGGCGCCGGATGGGACGGTGTATGTCCGGCTCGACCTGGCGCCACACCAGTTCGTGGTCCTGCAGTAAGGCTACGGTGCGGGGATCGTTTGCCGGTACGGACATCGTTCCACGATGGCGAGGGCTCAGGCGGCGGTCGCGCATGGGCTCTGGTGCATATCGCCGCATGAGTTTGCGGCGCCGCTTCATGATGCCTGCTGATCCGGTGACGCGTTCGGCGCACGGTTTGCCGATCGCGGCCGTTCTGTTCAGCGCGCACCACGAAGCTCGCCGCAATGCGGGGGGCGTCGAGGCTGCCTGAGCGCAGCTCGGTGCCGAGCACGCGCTTCAGGCGCGACAAGGTCCGCTCGGCCGCATTCCGGCGACCAGCCGGTTGCACTCTCCCACCCGCGCGACCCTTGCGGGCGATATGCCGCGCGTGTCGAAGCCAGGCCAGGCGAAGTCGTCGATCAGCTCCCCGGCGGCGGCGCGGGAAGGTTGCCCGTCGCCGTGAGCTTCAGGCCATCGCCCCCCGTCGCGGCACGCAGCAGGGTTGCCGTCCCGGACGGAGGAGCGTCGGAGTTCCTCGGCGTTGAGGTCGGCGGCGAGCCGGATCGGACCGCCGGAGGGCGACGGCGGCAAGCGCCGCAGCGCGTCGAAGCTGGACTGGTCGAGCAGGGTCCAGGCCGGCTGCACGCCCGCGAGCCACGCCCGCACCGCCGGGTTCTGCAGCATGCCGAGGGCGACCATCACCGAGGCCTCACGGTGGAAGGCGCCGAGCCGCGCCGGATGCGGCGCCGAGCCAATCTCGCAGCTTCGACCATCTCCGCCGCCCCGACACGCCGCGCACCGCGATCGCGACCGCCTTCGGCTGCCCCACCAGCACCACGAGTCGCTTGCCCCGGGTGATCCCTGTGTAGAGCAAGTTCCGCTGCAGCATGGTGTAGTGCTGGGTCAGCACCGGAATCACCACGGCCGGATACTCGCT
>DASQVL010000030.1:0-3263 GCA_035640795.1 Crenalkalicoccus sp.
CGCCGGCGCCTCGGCGACACGGTGAAGATCGGCCGCCGCGGCAGCATGACCGGCTGGATCACCGTGCAGGGCGTGCAGGGCCACAGCGCCTATCCGCAGGGGGCCGACAACCCGGTCCACCGGCTCCTCGCCGCGCTCGCCCCACTCATCGCCGCGCCGCTCGACCAGGGCAGCGCGTGGTTCCCGCCCTCCACCCTGCAGGTGACCGGCTTCGATGTCGGCAACCGCGCGGGCAACGTGATACCCGCCGCGGCGCGGGCCATGGTGAACATCCGCTTCAACGACCGGCATTCCAGCGCCGCCCTGACCGAGCGGCTGCACGCCGCGCTGCGCGCCGCCGGCTGCCGCTACGAGCTGCGCGTCGAGGTGTCGGGGGAGAGCTTCCTGACGGAGCCCGGGCCCTTCGTCGCGGCGCTGCAGCGCGCCATCCGCCGGGCGACGGGGGCGGAGGCGGCGCTCGATACCGGCGGCGGGACCTCCGATGCCCGCTTCATCACGCGCTACTGCCCGGTGGCGGAGCTCGGCGCCATCGGCGACTGCGCACACCAGGTGGACGAGCATGTCGCGGTCGCGCAGCTGCGCGAGCTCGCCGCGCTCTACCGCGCCGTGCTGGACGAGGTCCTCGCCTGAGCGGCGCCCGGCCGCGGCCTTCACCCATCGCCGACGGGCTGCGCGGCGCCTTCCGCCTCGCCCGCGGGGATGCCGGGGGGCTCCGCATGATCGAGGCGACGCCGGAGGGCGCGGCGCGCAGCTTCTGGGCGGCGGCGATCTGCCTGCCCGGCTTCCTCGCGCTGCGCTTCCTGTCCTGGGGCGCGGGCGGGGCGCCGCCGGTGGGCTGGGGCGGCGCGCTGGCGGTGGAGCTCATCGGCTATGTCTGCGGCTGGGCGGGCTTCGCCCTGCTCTCCCTGCCGCTGGCCGAGGCGGCCGGGCGCCGCCGCGAATGGCCGCACTTCATCGCCGCCTGGAACTGGGCGAACGTCGTGCAGTATGTGGTGCTGCTGGCGCTGACCGTGCCGGCGGGGCTCGGCCTGCCGGCCTCCGTCGCGCGCGGGCTCGGCCTCGCCGCGCTGGGCTACGCGCTGTGGCTGGAATGGTTCGTGGCGCGGACGGCGCTGTCGCTCAGCGGCGGGCGGGCGGCGATGGTGGTGACGCTCGACCTGGTGCTCGGCCTCTCCATCGGGCTGCTGGTCGAGCGGCTGACCTCGGGATAGGCCGGCACGGCTCCGGACCGCGCCCTTCCGCCCTGGCCCGGCCACCGCTAGTGTCCTGCCCGCGAAGTTCGCTGCTTCAGCAGCGAGCGGAGCGGACCAGCAGGCCACTGAAAACAAAGGCTGGTGGACCGAGAACGAAGTCCGAAGGACTTCGGAATCGGGACACTAGGTTTCCGGCAAAGCGCGGAGGAACGGGGCGTGGGCAGAACGCAGCACGAGGCCGTGATCATCGGCGCCGGCTTCGCCGGCCTCTACATGCTGCACCGGCTGCGCGGCCTCGGCATCCCCGCCATCATCCTGGAAGCCGCTGATGGCGTGGGCGGCACCTGGTACTGGAACCGCTATCCCGGCGCGCGCTGCGACGTGGAGAGCATGCAGTACTCCTTCTCCTTCGACGAGGCGCTCCAGCAGGAGTGGAAGTGGAGCGAGCGCTTCGCCTCCCAGCCCGAGATCCTGGCCTACGCCAACCACGTCGCCGACCGCTACGACCTGCGCCGCGACATCCGCTTCGGGACGCGCGTCGAGAGCGCGCAGTTCGACGAGAAGGCCGGCCGCTGGATCATCCGCACCGATCGCGGGGAGACGTTCTCCGCCCGCTGGTGCGTCATGGCGACGGGCTGCCTCTCCGCCGCGCGGGTGCCCGACTTCCCCGGCCTCGGGAGCTTCCGCGGCCGCTGGTACCACACCGGCTTCTGGCCGCATGAGGATGTGGACTTCACCGGCCAGCGCGTCGCCGTCATCGGCACCGGCTCCTCCGCCATCCAGTCCATCCCGGTGATCGCGGAGCAGGCGGCCGAGCTCACCGTCTTCCAGCGCACGCCGAATTTCAGCATCCCGACGCGCAACAAGCCGATGGATGCGGAGTACGAGGCCTGGTGGAAGTCCGACTATGCGAACCACCGCCGCCGCGCGCGGGAGATGCGCACCGGCATCCTCTACGAGATCGACCCGCGCTCGGCGATGGAGGTGGAGGAGGCGGAACGGCAGCGCGTGTACGAAGGGCGCTGGCAGATCGGCGGCACCGCCTTCATGGGCGCCTTCACCGACCTGCTGACCAGCCAGGCCTCCAACGACACGGCGTCGGAGTTCGTGCGCGGCCAGATCCGCGCGCTGGTGAAGGACAGGGAGACCGCGGAGCTGCTGGCGCCGCGCAACCACCCGATCGGCACCAAGCGCATCTGCGTGGACAGCCACTACTACGAGACCTTCAACCGCCCGAATGTCCGCCTGGTGGATGTGAGCCGCGCGCCGATCGAGGCGATCACGCCGGACGGCCTGCGCACGGCGGAGGCCGCCTACGCGGTGGACGCCATCGTCTTCGCCACCGGCTTCGACGCGATGACGGGCACGCTGCAGAAGATCGACATAGCGGGCCGCGGCGGGGAGCGGCTTGCGGAGAAATGGGCGGCCGGGCCGCGCACGCATCTCGGCCTGATGACGGCGGGCTTCCCCAACCTGTTCATGATCACCGGACCGGGCAGCCCGTCCGTGCTCAGCAACATGATCGTCTCGATCGAGCAGCACGTGGACTGGCTGACGGACTGCCTCGCGCATCTCCGCGCGCGCGGGCTCGATTGCATCGAGCCGACGCAGGAGGCGGAGGATGCCTGGGTCGCGCATGTGAACGAGGCGGCGCACCGCACGCTCTATCCGCAGGCGAATTCCTGGTACATGGGCGCGAACGTGCCGGGCAAGCCGCGAGTGTTCATGCCCTATGTCGGCGGGGTGGGCACCTACCGGCAGATCTGCGACGAGGTGGCGGCGAAGGGGTATGAGGGGTTCCGGCTCGGGCTGGCGGCGCCGGCGCGGGCGGCGGCGGCGGAGTAGGTGGCCCTTGGAGGAGGAGGGGAACCTCCTCCCCCAAGACCCCCTCCGCCCTTTTTCTCATCCCTTCGCCGCGGCGCTTTCCCAAACAGCCCGCGACCGGCCAGACCAGCTGTACAACGGCCGGGCCCGCTAGACCGCCTCCTCCTCCGCCATCCGCGGATGCCATTGCGAATCGATCAGGATCAGCAGCGCGCCGAACGCCATCAGCGCGATCGCGGCCAGGTC
>DASQVL010000031.1:0-2368 GCA_035640795.1 Crenalkalicoccus sp.
CGTCGAGCGCGCCACCATCTACTGGAATGCGCACAAGCATCCGTTCGTCTGGGGCCGCCGCCGGCGCCATCGCACGCCGCGCCGCCTCGGCGTCGCCGCCCCGCCAAATGTCGCGCTCATTTAGCGGATGCACCACTTAGCGATTCGTTTCAGCTGATTTGTGCAGTCTGTACAAACGTATCCGGCTTTCACGCCGAGGCTTCCGCAGCTGTCCACTCGCCGGCCCAGTCGCCGTCGCGCAGCATCTCGTCGCCGGTATGAACGGTGAATTCGACGAACACCGTCCTTTTGGGAACCCTGAGCACCTCGGCACAGATGTCGACGATGCGCCGGCCGAGTTCGAGACGGAGGTCAGGCGAGCGGCCACGCCGAATCTCGACGAGCACCATAGTGATTGGCTCGAGGCCGTCCTTGCCAAGGCGGAACAGATTGTCCTCGCCAAGTTCTGCGATCCCCACATTGGGGCGCCACAACTGCGTCTGCATAACGTCCGCGTAGAGATGGCACAGGCGAGTTGCGAGCTCCCGCTTCGTTTCCGATGGATAGGTTTGCGCGAGATCGACGTGTAGAAACGGCATAATTGGCTCCTCACTCGATGTTGGCCGGCGCCGAGGTTGGATATGAATTCGTCAAAGCGGGGCACTTTCGGCGTGCGCGGGTATAGGCTCTGAGATATGGGCGCGCTGCGCTAAGCCCCGGCCGAAGGAAACATTCTCGCCGGGCGTCTCATACCGGCCTCATGAAGTCCTGACCCTCTCGGTGCCGCGCCGCGTGGCGCGCCGCGGCACTGAGGCCGGACCCGACAAGAGAAGTTCCTCGCCAGAGGGAAGGTCAGGACTTCCTGAGCCGGGTATCAGTCGTGGCCGGCCATTTTCACGGCGGCGGCAGCGGCCAGCAGGCCGGCCACCCAGGGAAGCAGGGGAAGCAGTTCGCTCATCGAAGCACCTTGATCGAGGCCGGGACCTTGCCCGACGTCTCGTGCTTCCAAGTGGTCGCTGCACCACAGCGCGGCCAATGCGCGCTGCCGATGCTGCCCATCCGTCCGGCGTATCCTTCAAAGGTTTCGCGAGAATGGGCCCGACGGCGGCGCGAAACGCCGCGTGCGGCGGCCCCAGGTGCATGCTGGCGCTCCGATCGGAGGCTGCCATGCCGAACGCTTTCACCCGACGCGGCCTGCTGCGCGGCTCCGCCCTCGCCGCCCCCGCCCTGATCTGCACCCGCATGGTGGAGGCGAGGGGCGCCGCAAGCCCGCGCATCGAGGCGCCGGTGGTGGACAGCCTGGTCATCCAGGTGGTGACCGACGGCAATCACGACATCTTCATCAGCGGCGCGCAGGTGCCCGGCGTGCGGGTGGAGCGCGTGCGCGGCTTCCGCGGCGCGATGGAGCGGCGGGCGCTGAAGAGTGAGTGGGGACTCGCGCTCCACCTCACCTCGATGCGCAGCGGCGAGACGCGCCGGCTGCTGCTCGATTATGGCTACACGCCGGAGACGCTGAACAACAACCTCGAGTTGCTCGGCCTGGACCCCGCGGCGCTGGACGCGCTGGTGCTGAGCCATGGCCATCTCGACCACTATGGCGGGCTGCAGGGGTTCCTGGCGAAGCACCGCGCCGCCATGCGCGACGACCTCCGCCTCTATGTCGGGGGCGAGGACGTGTTCTGCCAACGCGTGGTGCCGACCGGAAACGGCGGCTTCGAGAGTTTCGGCGTGCTCGACCGGCGCATGCTGGCGGAACACCAGGTGCGGCCGGTGCTCTCCGAGGACCCGCTGGTGATCGAGGGCCACGCCTTCACGACCGGCATTGTCCCGCGCACCAGCCTGGAGCGCGTGCTGCCCAACAGCTATGTCGAATTCGGCATGCGCGACGGCGCCGGCTGCGACGTGACGAAATATGCCGAACACCACTTCACCCCGGCGGAGCTCGCCGGCCAGCCGGTACCGGACCAGCACCTGCACGAGCACGCCACCTGCTACCACGTGCGCGACCGCGGCCTCGTCGTCATCACCTCCTGCGGACATGGCGGCATCATCAACACGGTGCGGCGTGCCCGGCAGGTGACGGGGGTGGAGAAGGTGTACGCGCTGGTGGGCGGCTTCCACCTCGCGCCGGCGCCGGCCGATTACCTGGAGAAGGTGATGGCCGATCTGGCGGCGCTCGATATCGACCATGTCTTCCCGATGCATTGCAGCGGGCCGAATTTCCTGGAGGCGGCGAAGCGGGTGATGCCGCAGGCGCTGGTGCTCTGCACGACGGGGAGCCGGTTCACCTTCGCGGCCTGATTGGGGACCCAGGCGAAGATGCTGCGCAGCTTCGGCCGGGAGTCTTCCAGTCGGCTCGGGCAAGCGCCGAGGAGAAAGGACCAAAAAA
>DASQVL010000032.1:0-4019 GCA_035640795.1 Crenalkalicoccus sp.
GGTCCGGCTGCGTCGAGCGTCGGGCCGTGCTCCGCCGTCTCGGCGAAGGGGTTCGGTTGGCGCGAGGCACTGGGCAGGCGAGGCGGAGAAAGGCGCAGAAAAGGGCAAGCTACGCCGGCACCTCGCACACCAGGTAATGCGCCCGCCCCTCCCAGGCCCCGAAGACCTCCCGTACCCGCAGCCCCGCCGTCTCCGCCATCGCCGCCAGCGTCTCCGCGGTCCACAGCCACCACCAGGGCGCCGTGTTGAAGGCCCCACCCGGCCAGGTCCAGGGATGCGCCTCGGTGGTCGTCAGGTTGTGCACCGCAATCCCCGCCTCCGCGAAATGCCGCGCCAGGACGGCCCGCGCCGCCCCGCGCAGCGCCGGCACCGCGATCACCCTCCCCTCGCCCAGCTCCAGCACCCCCGCCGCGTTCTCGATCCGCGCCGGCACCGTCGCGGAGCCCAGCAGCAGGTGCCGCCGCGCCACCGCCATCATCTGCCGCAGCGCATGATACGGGTCAGGGCAGTGGTAGATCACGCCGGAGCAGTGCACCACGTCGAACAGCCCGACCGCACCCGGCAGGCCCGGATCCAGGATGTCCGCCTGCACCATCCGCGGCGCCGCCACGCCGCGCGCCGCGCAGCGCGCTGCAAGCTCCGCCCAGAGCAGGTGGTCGCGCGGGATGGCGTCCACCATCGTCGCCTCCCGCGCGCCCGCCAGCAGGGCGGTGCTCACCCGCTCATTCTCCAGCCCCCAAAGCCCGCCGAGATCGGCGAAGCTGCGCCCCGGGACCAGCGCCGCGATGGCCCGCTCGATCACTCGGCGGCGACCGGCGCCGCCGCCGGCACCGCCTCCGGCGCGCGGGCCCAGAGCTCGGGCCGCAGCTCCTCCGGCCGGTTGGGGAAGACCTGCGCACAGGCCAGCGTCACCACGGCAAAGCCCGCCAGCACCAGCATCGGCGCGGCGAGCGTCCCTGTCGCCTCGTGCAGGATGCCGACCAGCGGCGAGGCGCCGGCCGAGCCCAGGAAGCCGATGGTGAAGCGCACGGAATAGAGCCTGGTGCGCAGCGCCGGCGCCACGTAGCGGGCGGTCATCGTCTCGTTGACCGTCACCTGGCCGAACACCGCCGCGGCCACCAGCGCCGCCAGCAGCAGCACCAGCCAGCCCTGCGCGACGGAGAGCAGCGCGAGGCAGGGCACCAGGATCACGGCGAGCGGCATGAACACGCCCTTCAGCGTGCGCCGGTCGATCATCCGCCCCACCGTGAACTGCGTCAGGCCGCCGCAGAGCGTCGCCAGGAAGGCCAGCATGCCGACCACCGGCAACAGGCCGGGGGAGGAGGCGAGCCGCTCCTCCATAAGCTTCGGCAGCAGCAGGGTGAAGGCGTTGAAGACCAGGCCGGAGACCGCGGCGATCGCCAGCAGCACCATGACGGCGCGCCGCACCACCCTCGGCGGGATCTGCGGGAAGGGCTTCTGCGGCCCGGCCGCCTTGACCGTGTCGAAGGCCGGCTCCCGCAGATAGGCGAGGCCGGCGCCGAGGCAGACCAGCCCGGGCAGTCCGAACGCCCATTGCCAGCCGAGATGCGCCGCGACGAAGGCGGTGACGATCGGCGCCAGCGCCACGCCCAGATTGCCGAAGACGCCGTTCACCCCGACCGCCCGGCCCACCCGGTCCCCCGCCGCCTCGACCAGCATGGCCGTGCCGATCGGGTGATAGATGGCGACGAAAGCGCCCATGATGGCGAGCGCGAGGCCCAGGGCGAAGGGCGTGCTGGCGAAGGCGGCCAGCAGCATCGTCCCACCGCCGCCGAGGAAGAAGGCGAGCATCATCGCCTTCCGCCCGAAGCGCTCGGCCAGCCATCCCATGGGCAGCGAGCCGAGGCCGTAGAGCACGAACATCCCGGTCCCCAGCGCCAGGATCGGCCCGTAATCCCGCCCGAAGGCGGCCGGCGACTGCTCCACCATGCCCAGCACGGCGGTCGCCAGGATCAGCAGCGAATAATGCGTCAGGCCGTGCGCCAGGTTGATGAAGACGATCTGCCGTCTGGCGTTCCGCATGGCTTCCCTCTCGGCGGACAGTCTAGAACGGTTTCCGCTCGCCTGCGCTCGCGGCAACCGCCCGGGCGCGGCGATTGAAGAGCAGGTTCACGCTCCCGGGCGTTCACGCCCGTCCGCGATCGGCTCCAGGATGGCACGGCTTCGACGGGTTGCCATTCCATGTCGCCGGACGGACTGGGCCAGCGGCGCCGGCGCGCCGGCCGGTCTGGCGGCAGCGCCGGCGCCATCCCATGTCGCCGGGACCAGGGTTGGAGGGCTGGCCATGGCAGGGTTCCGCAGGATGGCTGTGCTGCTGCTCGCTCTCGCGCTCCTCGATGCCTGCAGCCAGGCGGCGATCCAACGCATCGAGGAGCAATCCGCAGCGGATGGGACGAATGTCCCACCGCCCAATATCGCGGGCGGGCGCCGCGGCGGCGGCCAATAGCGTCTCGACGCGCACAGCCGGGGCGATCGCGGGCAGGACACTACCGCCCGCGCAATCCGCGACCCTGCACCACCGCGGCCTCCCCGAAGCGAGCCCGCAGCGACTCCACGGCCTGCCAGCGCGCCGCGCGCCGTGGCGCCTCCGGGTCCGCCAGGTCGCCGCGATCCGCCTCCGCCCCTGCTGCCAAGGGCTGCGCGCCGATGCCGATCAGCCGGAACGCCGTGCCATCTGCCTCCCGCCGCAGCAGCTTCCGGGCGGCGGCGAACAGCATCTCGGGCAGCCGGGTCGGCGCGGGCAGCCGGGCGCTCCGCGTGCGGAGCGCGAAGCCCGCCGTCTTCAGCTTCAGCACCACCCCGGCGGCGGCCAGGTCCTGCTCGCGCAGGCGGCGCGCCAGCTTCTCGCACATGCGCCAGAGCGGCGCCTCCAGTGCCTCCGGCGTCGAGAGATCGGTGTCGAAGGTGGTCTCCGCGCTGATGCTCTTCGCCTCCCGCCCCGGATCCACCGGCCGCACATCCTCGCCCCGCGCGCGGGCGGCGAGCGCCGGCCCGTCCTCCCCGAAGCGCCGCGCCGCCTCCTTCGGATCGAGCGCCGCAAGCTGGCCGAGGCGCGTGAAGCCCGCCGCCTCCAGCCGCCGCGCCAGCGCCGGCCCGACGCCGGGCAGCAGCGTCACCGGCTCCCCGGCCAGCAGGGAGGCCGCCTCCGCCGCGCCGATCACCGCGAAGCCGCGCGGCTTGTCCCGCTCCGCCCCGATCTTGCCGAGCAGCCGGTTGGGCGCGAGGCCGATGGAGACGGTGATGCCCAGCTCCCGCTCCACCTGGCGGGCGAAGCGCGCCATCACCGCCGCCGGCGGGGCGCGGTGCAGCGCCTCCGTCCCCTTCAGGTCGAGCACCGCCTCGTCGATCGAGAGCGGCTGCACCAGCGGTGTCAGCGCCGCCATCAGGGCGCGCACCTGCCGCGCCACCGCGACGTACTTCGCCATGTCCGGGCGGATCACCACCGCGTCCGGGCAGGCCTTCAGCGCCTTGAACATCGGCATGGCGCTCTTCACGCCGCGGGTGCGCGCCACGTAGCAGCAGGCCGCGACCACGCCGCGCCGGCCGCCGCCGACGATGACCGGCAGCGAAAGCAGCTCCGGCCGGTCGCGCTTCTCGACGCTCGCATAGAAGGCGTCGCAGTCGACATGCGCGACCGAGAGGCGGAGCAGCTCCGCATGGCGGACCAGGCGGCGCGATCCGCAGGGGCATGTCACGGGCGGGCGATCCGCGCCCCAGCGGTCGCAGTCGCGGCAGAGCCAGGCGGTCATTCCCGGCGCGCCAGCGGTCGGGCTAGCCATCGGCGGCGTCCCACAGCCGCGCCGCGCCGAGCACGCCGGAGCTGTCGCCATGCCGCGCCCGCAGCAGCGGCGTTGTCACCGCGTCGCTGAAGGCGAAGCGCCCCCAGCGCGCCGGCACCGCCTCGTACAGATGCGCCATGTTGGAGAGGCCGCCGCCGAGCACGATGACGTCCGGGTCGAGCAGGTTGATCACCGCAGCCAGGGCGCGGGCCAGCCGGT
>DASQVL010000033.1:0-12249 GCA_035640795.1 Crenalkalicoccus sp.
CACGGCCGCGCCGCCACCTGCCGCCGCCCCCGTGGCGCGACCCCCCGTTGCGTCGCGGGGCGACCACCATGCGGAGGTGCTGGTGCTCGGCGCCGGCCCGGGTGGCTACACGGCAGCCTTCCGCGCCGCCGATCTCGGCAAGAAGGTCGTGCTGGTGGAGCGCTGGCCCTCGCTCGGCGGCGTCTGCCTGAACGTCGGCTGCATCCCCTCCAAGGCGCTGCTGCACGCCGCCAAGGTGATCGAGGACGCGCAGGAGATGGGCCATGCCGGCCTCGCCTTCGCCGCGCCCCAGGTGGACGTCGAGAGGCTGCGCGGCTGGAAGGACGGCGTCGTGAAGCGCCTGACCGGCGGCCTCGCCGGCCTGGCGCGGCAGCGCAAGGTCACGGTCGTCTCCGGCACCGGTCGCTTCACCGCGCCGAACCAGATCACGGTGACGAACGGGGCCGACGCGGCGCCCGTCACCGTCTCCTTCGAGCAGGCGATCATCGCCGCGGGCTCCGAGCCCGTGACGCTCCCCTTCATCCCGCACGCGGATCCGCGGGTGATCGACAGCACCGGGGCGCTGGAACTCGGCGGTGTGCCGAAGCGGCTGCTGGTCATCGGCGGCGGCATCATCGGCCTGGAGATGGCGACGGTCTACCACGCGCTCGGCAGCCAGGTGACGGTCGTCGAGCTGATGGACCAGATCATCCCCGGCGCCGACAAGGACATCGTCACGCCGCTGATGAAGCGGATCGAAAAGCGCTACGCCGCCATCCACCTGAAGACGAAGGTGACGAAAGCGGAGCCGGGGCCGGACGGCCTCACGGCCTACTTCGAAGGGCCGAAGGCGCCGGCGAGCGAGGTCTTCGACCGCATCCTGGTCGCGGTCGGGCGCCGGCCGAACGGCAAGGCGATCGGCGCGGAGGCGGCGGGCGTTGCCGTGGACGGGCGCGGCTTCATCCCCGTGGACAAGCAGATGCGCACCAACGTGGCGAACATCTTCGCCATCGGCGACGTGGTCGGCCAGCCCATGCTGGCGCACAAGGCAACGCACGAGGGCAAGGTGGCCGCGGAGGTGGCGGCCGGGAAGAACAGCCATTTCGACGCCAAGGTCATCCCCTCCGTCGCCTATACCGACCCGGAGGTGGCCTGGGCGGGCGTGACCGAGAACGAATGCAAGGCCCGGGGGATCAAGTACGGCAAGGGCGCCTTCCCCTGGGCGGCGAGCGGCCGCTCGCTCTCCCTCGGCCGCGACGAGGGACTGACCAAGGTGCTGTTCGACGAGACGACGCACCGCATCATCGGCTGCGGCATCGTCGGCCCCAATGCCGGCGACCTGATCGCCGAAGCGGCGCTGGCGATCGAGATGGGCGCGGATGCCGAGGACATCGGCATGACCATCCACCCGCACCCGACACTCTCGGAGACCATCGGCATGGCGGCCGAGGCCTTCGAGGGGACGATCACCGACCTCTACATGCCAAAGAAGCGCTGAACAGGGAGGCGTCGTATGACCACCGAGACGACGATGAGCGAGCCGGGCCTCGACGAGCAGCTGACGCAGGCCGCGCTCGACTATCACCGCTTCCCGCAGCCCGGCAAGATCTCGGTCATGCCCACCAAGGCCATGACCAATCAACGCGACCTGTCGCTGGCCTACTCGCCGGGCGTGGCCGCCGCATGCCTTGCCATCAAGGAAGATGCGGCCAGGGCGGGCGACTACACCTCGCGCGGCAATCTCGTCGCCGTGGTCAGCAACGGCACGGCCGTGCTCGGGCTCGGGAATATCGGCGCATTGGCCGGCAAGCCGGTGATGGAGGGGAAGGGCTGCCTCTTCAAGAAGTTTGCCGGCATCGACGTGTTCGACATCGAGATCACCGAGACTAACCCCGACCGGCTGGTCGAGATCGTCGCCAGCCTGGAGCCGACCTTCGGCGGCATCAACCTGGAGGACATCAAGGCACCCGAGTGTTTCGTGATTGAGCGGGCGCTGCGCCGGCGCATGCAGATCCCGGTCTTCCACGACGACCAGCACGGCACGGCGATTGTCGCCGGCGCGGCGCTGCTGAACGGCCTGAAGGTGGTGGGTAAGCGCATCGAGGAGGTGAAGATCGTCTGCTCCGGCGCCGGCGCCGCGGCGATCGCCTGCCTCGACCTGATCGTCGGTCTCGGGGCGCGCAAGGAAAACATATTCGTGACCGACAGCAAGGGCGTGGTGTACGAGGGCCGCACCGAGTCCATGGACGACCAGAAGGCGCGCTATGCGCAGCCGACAAGGGCGCGCAGGCTGGCCGAGATCGTCCCGGGCGCTGACATCTTCCTTGGCCTCTCCGCTGGCGGCGTGCTGAAGCCGGAGATGGTCGAGCAGATGGCGGAGCGGCCGCTGATCCTGGCTCTCGCCAACCCCGACCCGGAGATCCGGCCGGAGGACGCCAAGGCGGTGCGACCCGACTGCATCATCGCGACCGGCCGCAGCGATTACCCAAACCAGGTCAACAACGTCCTCTGCTTCCCCTTCATCTTCCGTGGCGCGCTGGACGTCGGCGCCACCGAGATCAACGAGGAGATGAAGCTCGGCTGTGTGCGCGCACTGGCCGATCTCGCACGGGCCGAGCAGTCCGACGTCGTCGCGGCCGCCTACGGCCGACGCGAGATACGCTTCGGTCCCGAGTACTTGATCCCGCTGCCCTTCGACCCCCGGCTGATCACCACCGTAGCGCCGGCAGTGGCCGAGGCGGCCATGCGTTCGGGGGTGGCGACACGGCCGCTTCCGGACATCGAGGCCTATCGTCGCTCGCTGCAGCGCTTCGTCTACACCTCAGGTACGGTGATGCAGCCCGTCTTCGCCGCTGCAGCCGCGGGCCCGATGAGGCGCATCGCCTATGCCGAGGGCGAGGATGACCGCGTGTTGCGCGCGGCACAGGTTGCGGTGGACGAACACCTTGCCCGACCGGTTCTCGTCGGCCGGCCCGAGGTGATCGCGGCCCGGATCGGGGAGTTGGGCCTCAGGATTCAGCCTGGCCGGGACATCGAGGTCGTCAGCCTCGACGACGAGGCCCTGGTCGGCCCGGCAGCCGAGGAATACTACCGGCTCTGCCGGCGGCGGGGCGTCGCCCGCGACTTCGCCACCGCCGAGATGCGGCGCAATGGCACGCTGATCGCATCCATGATGCTGCGGCAGGGCCGGGCGGACGCGATGCTCTGCGGCACCATCGGCCCCTACCGCAGCCATCTGCGCTACATCACGGAGGTGATCGGCCTCAGGCCGGGCGTGACGACGCCCGCGTCCCTGAACCTGCTGCAGCTGCCGCGCCATACGATCTTCATCTGCGACACCTATGTCAATCACGACCCGACGGCCGAGCAGGTCGCCGACATGGCGCTGCTCGCCGCGGCCGCGGTCCGGCGCTTCGGCCTGACCCCCCGGGTTGCGCTGCTCTCGCATTCGGAGTTCGGCAGCGACGAGAGCCCCTCGGCGGAGAAGATGCGGAGGGCGCTCGGGCTGATCGGGCAGCGTGAGCCCGGGCTCGAGGTCGAGGGCGAAATGCATGCCGACGCCGCGCTGTCCAAGGACCTGCTCGACCGCGCCTTCCCCGGCTCGCGGCTGACCGCGGAGGCGAACCTTCTGGTGGCGCCGAACCTGGACGCGGCGAACATCACCTTCAATGCGCTCAAGGTGGTCGCGGGCGAAGGCGTCACGGTAGGGCCGATCCTGCTCGGCGCCGCGAAGCCAGCCCATGTGCTGACGCCGACCAGCACGGTCCGGCGGATCGTCAACATGACCGCACTCGCCGCCGTCGATCCCGCCGAGCCGATTCGATGAGCCGGCCCCTGCGATAGGAGAGCACCTATGGCAAGTCCGTCCAGCACCGCGAATGCCACGCAGGCCT
Organism: Crenalkalicoccus sp.; assembly: GCA_035640795.1. Classification (GTDB taxonomy): domain Bacteria; phylum Pseudomonadota; class Alphaproteobacteria; order Acetobacterales; family Acetobacteraceae; genus DASQVL01. The sequence goes on from DASQVL010000033.1 coordinate 3,873, forward strand.
CCCACCACCCGTGGTATCGACATCTCTATGTGCAGGTCCTTGCCGCCATCGCCATCGGCGTGCTGCTCGGGCATTTCTATCCCGAGGTCGGCGCGCAGATGAAGCCGCTCGGCGATCTCTTCATCAAGCTGATCAAGATGCTGATCGCACCGATCATCTTCTGCACCGTGGTGCACGGCATCGCCAGCATGGAGGACATGAAGCGGGTCGGCCGGGTCGGTCTGAAGGCGCTGATCTACTTCGAGGTCATGACCACCATCGCTCTCATCATCGGCCTGATCGTGGTGAACCTCTGGCAGCCCGGCGCCGGCATGAACGTGGACCCGGCGGCGCTCGACACGCGCGGCATCCAGTCTTACGTGCGCCAGGCGGGCGAGCAGAGCACCATCGACTTCTTCATGCACATCGTGCCCGCCACTGTCGTCGGCGCATTCGCCGAGGGCGAAATCCTGCAGGTGCTGTTCTTCGCGGTGCTCTTCGCCTTCGCCCTGCACGCGCTCGGCGAGCACGGCAAGCCGCTGATCCGGCTGATCGACCAGACCGCGCATGTATTCTTCAAGATCGTCGGTTTCGTCATGAAGGTGGCGCCGATCGGCGCCTTCGGCGCCATGGCTTTCACCATCGGGCGCTACGGCGTCGGCTCGCTGCTCTCGCTGGCGCAGCTCATGGCCTGCTTCTACATCACCTGCCTGATCTTCGTGCTCGGCGTGCTCGGCGTGGTCGGTTGGCTCACCGGCTTCAGCATTCTGAAATTCATCCGCTACATCAAGGAGGAGCTGCTGATCGTGCTCGGCACCAGCTCCTCGGAATCGGTGCTGCCGCGGATGCTGGCCAAGATGGAGAACCTGGGCTGCGACAAGTCGGTGGTCGGCCTGGTGATCCCGACCGGCTACTCCTTCAACCTCGACGGCACCTGCATCTACCTGACCATGGCCACGGTGTTCCTGGCGCAGGCGACGAACACGCAACTCTCTCTCGGCCAGGAGCTCGGGCTGATCGGCATCCTGCTGCTCACCTCCAAGGGCGCGGCGGGGGTGACCGGCTCGGGCTTCATCGTGCTTGCCGCGACCCTCTCCTCCCTTGGCACGGTGCCGGTGGCGAGCATCGCGCTCATCCTCGGCGTGGACCGCTTCATGTCGGAGGCGCGCGCGCTGACGAACCTGGTCGGCAATGGCGTGGCGACGATCGTGGTGGCGAAGTGGGAGAACGCGCTCGACGTGGCGCGGATGCGTCAGCACCTCGACCGCGAGACGGAGGCCGAGGCGGATGATCCGGAAGAGGTCCTTGTCGGCGCCGAGCTGGACAGCGAGGAGATGGCGGCCGCGATACCCCGGACCACGTTGCCGCCCCGGCACGCGGCGATCTAGCTGCAGCGCCGCGGTATTCAGTCCCGATGGCATGAGGCGAACCCGGCAATGGCGTAACAGACAACGGCGGAGCCATCACGATGTCCGACCCGACCACGACTGGGCTGGAGAGGAAGCACGAGGGCGGCGCCGGCGGCCAGATGGAAGGCTTCGCCGCCCTGGCGCCTGACCGCAGCGATGTGGTCGCCGCGCCGGCGGAGGCGTCACTGCACCAGGTCGTCGTGGTCGGCGGCGGCGCCGCCGGGCTCGAACTGGCGACCAAGCTCGGCGACACGCTGGGCCGGCGGCGCCAGGCCGCGGTCGCACTGATCGAGCGCTCGCGCAGCCACCTCTGGAAGCCGTTGCTGCACGAGGTCGCCGCCGGCAGCATGGACCCGGACGAGCACGAGCTCAACTATCTTGCCCAGGCGCACTGGCACCATTTCCGCTTCCGCTACGGCGAGATGACCAGCCTCAATCGCGCCCGGAAGGAGGTCCTGCTCGCGCCGACCTTCGACGAGGAGGGCCGCGAGATCACCCCGCGGCGCTCCTTCCGCTACGACACGCTGGTGATCGCCATCGGCAGCGTCACCAACGACTTCGGCACGCCCGGCGTGAAGGAGCACGCCATCGCGCTCGAGACTCCGGAGCAGGCCGTGCGCTTCAACCAGCGCCTTGTGAACGCCTGCCTGCGCGCCCACACCCAGGCGGGACCGGTGCGGCCGGGCCAGCTGCACGTCGCGATCATCGGCGCGGGCGCGACCGGCACCGAGCTCGCCGCCGAGCTGCACCGCACCGCACGCGCCGTGATCGCCTACGGTCTCGACCGCATCGATCCGGAAAAGGACATCCGGATCACGCTCATCGAAGCCGCCGATCGGGTCCTGCCGGGCCTGCCGCCGCGCATCTCGGAGGCGGCGACGCGCCTGTTACACAAGCTGGGCGTCGAGGTGACCACCGGTGCCCGGGTCAACGAGGTGACGGCCGACGGGGTCCGGCTCGCCGACGGACGCTTCGTGCCCGCGGAACTGGTGATCTGGGCGGCCGGGGTACAAGGGCCGGAGGTGCTGAAGGATCTCGACGGGCTGGAGGTGAGCCGGAGCTACCAGCTCGTCGTGCTGCCGACGCTGCAGACCACGCGCGATCCGGACGTCTTCGCCATCGGCGACTGCGCCTGGTGCCCGCGCGACCCTGCGCGGCCCGAGGCCGGCGCGGTGCCGCCGCGCGCCCAGGCGGCGCACCAGCAGGCCAGCCACATGATCGGGCAGGTCCGCCGCCGGCTGCTCGGCGAGCCGCTGCGCCCCTTCGTCTACCGCGACTTCGGCTCGCTGGTCTCGTTCGGGGAATACTCGACGGTGGGCAACCTGATGGGCTTCCTCTCCGGCAAGAGCATGATGATTGAGGGCTGGCTCGCCCGGCTGATGTACCGCTCGCTTTACAAGATGCACCAGCGGGCGCTGCACGGCGCATCCAGAACGGCGCTCGGCACGTTGGCGCGAATGATCACGCGGCGCACCGAGCCGCGCGTGAAGCTGCATTAGGCGGGCAACCGCGGGGAGCGCCGCCGGGCTTCGGCAGGGCCGCCCGGGGCACTCCTTCCCTGGCCGGGATCCCGGTTGTCCGGGTCGGCTGACGGATGGACACACATAGTCGCTGAGGAGGGGCGTCATGGCGAGCGGAAGCACCACGGGTGACGGTCACCCGAACGAAGACTCGCAGCCGCGAGATCCGAACCGGACAGGGAGTGGAGACTCCTCCCGGTCGAGTGGTTCCGCTCCCGGACTCGGAGCCGGGCCGGACCTCATGCTCGGCGTCTGGGCGTCGTGGATGGAGGCTGCCTCGAAGGCGGGCGGAGGGCTGCTGGCCGGCGCCGGCGGTGGCGCCGCCGCCGGCCCGGGCAAGCCATGGTGGCAGATCACGCAGGACGATCTGTTGGGCGGCATGCTCGCCGGCGGGATGCGGCAGCTGAACGAGGCGCTGCAGCAGGATGCGATGCTGCGCACGCTGGACCAGATGTGGAACGCGAACCCGTTCCGCGAGATCGTGCCGGTGGACTGGGCGGAGGTGGCGCGGGCGCTGCGCACGGTCTGGCTGCGCGTGCTCGCCCGGCCCGAGACGCCCGTCGCCACGGCGGAGCTGAACGCCTCGCTCTGGCGATCGGCGCTCGAAGCCTGGAATGAGGTCGGCCAGCGCTGGTGGAGCGGCGCCGCCGCGGCGCCTCCGGCCGGCGGCGGGGCCGACAAGCGCTTCGCCGCGCCGGAATGGCACACCAACCCCGCCTACCGGGTGCTCAAGGAGGCCTATCTGCTCGCCTCGGACTGGCTGCTGAAGCAGGGCCAGGCCGCCGACGACCTCGATGAAAAGGAGCGACGGCGGCTCGACTTCCACCTGCGCCAGTTCGTGGACGCGATGAGCCCGACCCTGCTGCTGGCCTCCAACCCGGCGGCACTGCGCCGGGCGATGGAGACCGGCGGCGCCAGCCTGGCTGCCGGGCTGCACAACCTGCAGGAGGATCTGAAGGCGGGCCGCCTCTCCATGGTGGACCTGACCGCCTTCGCGCCGGGCCGCAACCTCGCGCTCAGCCCCGGCAAGGTGGTGCTGCGCAACAAGCTGATTGAGCTGATCCAGTACGCCCCGAGCACGCCGGACGTCCACGCGACGCCGCTCCTCATCATGCCGCCCTGGATCAACAAGTTCTACATCATGGACATGCAGCCGAAGAACAGCATGGTGAAATACCTGGTCGACCAGGGCTTCACCGTGTTCCTGGTCTCCTGGAAGAACCCCGACGCCTCGATGGAGGATATCGGCATCGAGGACTACATGGATCTCGGCCCGATGGCGGCGAGCGACGCCATCCGGGAGATCACCGGCAGCCCGGCGCTGAACGTGATGGGCTATTGCATCGGCGGCACGCTGCTTGCCATGACGCTGGCCTGGCTTGCCGCGAAGGGCGACGCGCGGTTCAACGCCGCGACCTTCATTGTCTCGATGCAGGACTTCTCCCGGGTCGGCGACACCGCAGTGTTCATCGACGAGCCGACGATCGACCTGATCGAGCAGCAGATGATGGAGCGCGGCTATCTCGACAGCCGCGAGATGTCCAACATGTTCAACCTGCTGCGCTCCAACGACCTGATCTGGTCAAACGTGGTGAACAACTACCTGCTCGGGCAGAAGCCGGCGGCCTTCGACCTGCTGTACTGGAACAGCGACGGCACGCGCATGTGCCGCGCCGCGCACAGCTGGTACCTCCGCAACACCTACATCGAGAACAACCTGGTCAAGCCGGGCGCGGTGGAGCTGAAGGGCGAGCGGCTCGACCTCGGCCGGATCGCCCTCGACGTCTACGCGGTCGGGGCGGAGAAGGACCACATCGTGCCCTGGGACGCGGCTTGGCGAATCACGCAGCTCCTCGGGGGCAAGGTTCGGTATGTGCTGGCCTCGTCCGGGCACATCGCCGGCATCATCAACCCACCGGGTGGCAAGGGCACCTACCGGACCAACGATGCCGAGCCGCCGCCTGCCACGCCGGAGGTCTGGCTCGAGGGCGCCAGGAAGCATGACGGCAGCTGGTGGCGGGATTGGTCCGCCTGGCTGGCGGCGCGGGCCGGCCAGCGGGTCAAGCCGCCTTCACTCGGCAGCACCGCCCATCCGCCGCTGCAGGACGCCCCGGGCAGCTACGTGCTGGAGCGGTGACCAGGTGAAGCCATTTCGAAGGAGGCGGCCGCGATGTCGACAGGTGCCGGCGCGACGGCCGGAATGCCGGAGGAGCCCAGGGGTGAGCTGGCGGTGCGGACCCTGGCGATGCCCGCCGACACCAACCCCGCCGGGGACATCTTCGGCGGCTGGATCATGTCCCTGATGGACGTGGCCGGCGGCATCGAGGCCGGAGGCCTTGCCGAGGGCCGGGTGGCCACCGTCGCCGTGACGGACATGGCCTTCCTGCGTCCGGTGAAGGTCGGCGACGTGGTCTGCTGCTACACCGACCTCGCGCGCCTGGGCAGGACCTCGGTGACGCTTCGCGTCGAGGCCTGGGTGCTGCGTCAGCGCCTTGGCGACCGCATCAAGGTGACTTCGGCCGAGTTCACCTACGTGGCCCTAGACGAGGACGGCAGGCCGCGTCCCATCCCGCGGTAGGACGCCCCGGCGGCGCCTGCCAGGTCCAGCCGCACGGCGATCCCGGCCTTGACCAAGCGAACATGGCCGCCGACTCCTGGGCTGCTGACGCTGGACGGGGGCAGACCCATGCGCGTTGCTATCATCGGTGCGGGCGTACTCGGGGCCAGTACCGCCTTTCACCTGGCCCTGGCCGGCGCCGAGGTGGTCCTGGCCGACCAAGCCCATGCCGGGCAAGCCACCGCGGCCGGAGCCGGCATCGTCTCGCCTTGGTCCTCGGGCCGCGTCGATCCGCACTGGCGTCGGATCGCGCAGGCCGGCGCGCGTTACTATCCCGGCCTGATCGAGCGTCTCGCCGAGGAGGGCGAGGTTGAGACCGGCTACCGCAGAGTTGGCGCACTCTCCGTCGCGGCGGACAAAGGGGAGCTCGATCAGATCGAGCGGGCGGTGCGGGAGCGGCGGGCCGAAGCCCCGGAGGCCGGCGAGGTGACACGGCTTTCGCCCGCAGAGGCCCGCGCGCTCTTTCCGCCGCTGCGCCCGGACCTTGGGGCGGTGCATGTCAGCGGCGCTGCCCGCGTCGATGGACGGCTGGTCGCTGCCGCCATGCTCCGGGTCGCCGAACGATGGGGCGCGCGCCGCTACGCCGGCACGGCCGGGCTGCTGGCCGAGGACGGGCGGGTGACCGGCATCCGGCTCGGTGTCGAGGCTATCGAAGCGGACTGCGTGGTCGTCACTGCCGGCGCCTGGGCACCAGAGGTGCTGAAGCCCCTGGGCATCGCCCTCCCGGTCGAGCCGCAGCGCGGGCAGATCACGCATTTGCGCCTGGAAGGGGTCGATACCGAAGCCTGGCCGGTCGTGCTGCCTCAGAGCAGCCACTACCTGTTGGCCTTCGAGCGCTCGCGCGTCGTGGTCGGCGCCACGCGCGAGATCGGCTCCGGCTTCGACCACCGCGTCACGGCGGCCGGCCAGGCGGAGGTGTTGAACGAGGCCTTGTCGGTCGCACCGGGCCTCGGCCCGGCGACGCTGATCGAGACGCGCATCGGCTTCCGGCCCCTTGGGCCGGACCTCAGGCCGATGCTGGGACGGCCCGCGGGGCTGGACGGGCTGGTCATCGGCAATGGCCTGGGGCCATCGGGCCTGACGATCGGCCCCTTCGCCGGGCGTCTCCTGGCGCAACTGGTGCTGGGCGAAACCCCGGAACTCGACCTTGCCGCCTACGATCCGCTGCGGCCAGCGGCGGGTGCCGCCGGTGGTGGAACTGAGGCGATCCGGTAACGCGGTAGGCCGGATCCGCGTCTGCGGTGGCCGCTCGCCGCGCCGGACGACCATGTCAGGGCGCTTGGCGTCGGCTTCCTCCTTGGCCGCTGGCAGGATTTCGACGTGCTGGTGCTGCCGCCCGCCGGGGCCGGCTGCGCCCCTGCTGCGCACCCGCTATCACCGCCGCGCCGAGAGCCGCGCCGCCGCCTCCCTGAGCGGCGGCAGCAATTCCCGCTGCATCTCCGCCGCGCCGCGGCGGCCGGGCTGGGAGCTGACGCTCATCGCTGCGACGGTCGCGCCCGCCAGGTCGCGCACCGGCACCGCCAGGGAGAGCAGGCCGAGCTCGAGCTCCTGGTCGCAGAGCGCGAAGCCGGCGGCGCCGGCATCCCGGATCTGCTGCAGCACCGCCGCGCGCTCCGTCACGGTGCGCGGCGTCAGCGGCCGGAAGACGACCCCGGCCAGGCGCGCCACCGCCGCCGCCTCCGGCAGGTCGGCGAGCAGCACCCGCCCGGTCGCCGAGCACCAGGCAGGCAGGCGCGATCCGATGCCCGGTCCCACCGAGACCATCCGCCGCGGCGCGGCGCGCGCCACGAAGACCACCTCCGCCCCGTCCAGCACGGCGAGCGAGACCGCCTCGTCCAGCGCCGCCTGCGTCTCCTCCAGCACCGGCTGCGCCAGGCGGGGCAGGGGGGTGGCGGAGAGGAAGGCGTAGCCGAGCCTGAGCAGCCGCGGCTGCGGCGTGAAGTCGCGGCCGCGCTGCGAGACGAAGCCGGCCTCCGCCAGGGTGAGCAGGCAGCGCCGCGCCGCGGCGCGGGTGAGGCCGGTGCGGCGGGCCGCCTCGGCCAGGGTCAGGCTGGGCGTCGCGGGACCGAAGAGCTCGAGGATGGCCAAGCCCTTGGCGAGGCCCGCCATGCCCTCCTGCCGCGCGGGCGCGCTTGACGTCGCGGTTCTCCTTGGCCAGTTGTGTTCGGGAAACGCCCTGCGAGTTCGATAATCGAACAGAGACGCCTGGGCAAGCAGGAGAGCGGTGTCCGGGATGCAGCAGCGCGAGACGGGCCTGACGCGACGCCGGCTGGCCGCCCTCACCGCCGGCCTGGCCGTCCCGTTGGCCGCGTCCGCCCGGGCCGGAGACACCGCCTACCCGCTACGGCCGGTGCGCATCGTCGTGCCTTTCCCCGCCGGCGGCTCGAACGACATCTCCGCCCGCATCGTGGCAGAGCGGCTGCGCCAGCTCTGGGGCCAGCCCGCGGTGGTCGAGAACATCTCCGGCGCCGGCGGCAACCTGGGCGCCGCCGCGGTCGCCCGCGCGGAGCCCGATGGCTACACGCTGCTGGTCACCCCGCCCGGCCCGCTGGCGATCAACGAGTTCCTGTTCCGCAATCCGGGCTACCAGGCCGCCGGCCTGGTCCCGGTGAGGGTGCTGAACAAGACGCCGAACGCCGCCATCGTCTCGGCGGAGAGCGGCATCGCGAGCCTGGCCGAGCTCATCGCGCGCGCCCGGGCGCGGCCGGAGACCATGACCTTCGCCTCGCAGGGCGTCGGCACCACCTCCCACCTCACCGGCGCGCTGTTCCAGGACCTGACGGGGACGCGCCTCGTCCACGTGCCCTATCGCGGGGAGGCGCCGGCGCTGAGCGACGTGGCGAGCGGCCGGG
>DASQVL010000034.1:0-2061 GCA_035640795.1 Crenalkalicoccus sp.
CCGCTGCCAGCAGCCGCGCCGCTCGATCCGGCCGCGCTGCGCACCGAGGCGGCGGCCAAGCAGGCGCTGGCGGCCGCCGGCCTGCCGGTCCTGCCCGAGCGCGTCGTCCACAGCGGCGTCGAGGCCGCCGAGGCCGCGGCCGCTCTTGGCTTCCCGGTGGTGCTGAAGATCGTCTCGCCCGACCTGCCGCACAAGACGGAGGTCGGCGGCGTGGCGCTGGGCCTGGACGACGCGACCGCGGTGGCGGCGGCCCATGACGCGATGCTGGCGCGGGTCGGGGCCGCCGCGCCGCGCGCACGCATCGAGGGCGTGCTGGTCTCCCCCATGGCCACCGGCGGCATCGAGCTGATCCTCGGCACGAAGCGCGACCCGGTCTTCGGCCCCGTCGTGCTCGTCGGCCTCGGCGGCATCTTTGCCGAGATCCTGAAGGATGTGGCGGTGCGCCCGGCACCGGTGGACGACGCCGAGGCGCTGGCCATGCTGCGCAGCCTCAAGGCCTTCCCGGTGCTGGACGGGGCGCGCGGCCGCCCGAAGCTGGACCTCGCCGCGGCGGCCGGGGCGATCGTCGCGCTGTCGCGCTTTGCCGCGCAGCAGGCGGCGACGGTGACGGAGGTGGACATCAACCCGCTGCTGGTCCGCCCCGCGGGCCAGGGCGCCGTGGCGCTGGACGCGCTGATCGTCCCCGCAGCGCAGGAGACGCGAGCATGAGCCTGGAGAACGAAGCCTACCGCCGGCGCGTACGCGACTTCCTGGCCACGCATGTGCCGGAGGGCTTTCTTGCCGACCAGCCTGACCATGCACCGCCCGGGCCGGAGGCCTGCCAGGCCTGGGAGGCGGCGATGCACCGCGCCGGCCTCGCCGGCATCACCTGGCCCGAAGCCTATGGCGGCCACGGGCTCACCTTGCGCGAGCACCTGATCGCAAACCAGGAGATCGGGCGCCTTGCGCTGCCGGAGAGCGTGAACTCCATAGGCAAGGAGCTGGCGGGACCGATCATCCTGGCGATCGGCACGGAGGACCAGAAGCGCCGCTACCTGCCCGCCATCCTCGAGATGCGGGAGATCTGGTGCCAGGGCTTCTCCGAGCCCGAGGCCGGCTCCGACCTCGCCGGGCTGCGCACCCGGGCGGTGCGTGACGGCGACGGCTGGCGCATCACGGGCCAGAAGATCTGGACGAGCGGCGCGCCGCGCGCGCAGCGCTGCCTGCTGCTGGCGCGCACCGGTTCGGTCGAGGACCGCCACCGCGGCCTTGCGCTCTTCGCGGTGCGCATGGATTCGCCCGGCCTGCGGGTGCGTGCGATCCGGCAGATGACGGACAAGCCCGGCTTCGCCGAGGTCTTCCTCGACGAGGTGCGCGTCGAGCCGGAGGACGCGCTGGGTGCACCCGACGAGGGCTGGTCCGCCGCCATCCGCGTTCTCGCCATCGAACGCGCGACGAACCGCATGTACCGCGCCTGGCGTTTCGAGAACGAGCTGCGCCACCTCGTCGCCGCCTGCCGGCAGGATTCGGTGCTCTCCGCCCTGCTGCAGGAGGGGCCCTACCGGCAGCGGCTGGCGGCGACGCTGGTCGACATCGAGCTGGTGAAGGGCCATGTGGAGCCGACCGTGGAGGCGCTGCTCGAGGGCCAGTCCATCGGGGCCCGCGGCAGCCTGATGAAGCTCCACTGGTCGGAGGCGCACCAGCGCTTCGCCGCCCTCGCATGGGAGATCCTGTCGCAGGCGCCTCCCGGGGCCTCGCCGGCAGTGCAGGCGGCGCAGCGGCGCTTCCAGGACATCTACCTGGCCGCGCGGGCGGAGACGATCTACGCCGGGGCGACGGAGGTCCAGCTGGACATCATCGCCGACCGCATCCTGCAACTGCCGCGGGGGAAGTGACCATGGCGACGACGGAAGCCGGGCTGGACCCGGCCGAGTTCGCGGAGAGTGCGCGCCGCGTGGTGGACGCCTGCGCCGGCAAGGATGCGGCCGGCTGCGCCGCGCTGCTGGCCGAGGCGGGGTTGCTCGGTGTGCTGGCGCCGGAGGAGGCGGGCGGGCTCGGCCTGCCGCCGCGCTTCGCGCTGCC
>DASQVL010000035.1:0-11595 GCA_035640795.1 Crenalkalicoccus sp.
CGCTGCGCCAGGCGGAAGGCGGGCGGCTGGGCGAGGGGCCGCTTGCGACCGCCTTCGCGCTGCTGACCGCGGACCCGTTGCGCGGCCTGCCCGACCTGCCGCGCCTGCAGCGGGAGCTGGCGCTGTTCCGGACGCTGCCGCAGCGTCTGGAGTCCTTGCGGACAGCCGCTGCCACAACGCGCTGAACGCCGCGCCTCCCCGGGGTAGGCGCGGCAAGAATTCCGGCCGCCCCACCCACTTCTCCGGCGGAATTCGCTTGCACCCGGAGACCCCCTGCTCCATATGCGCGCGCCGTTGACCTGATCGAATCACCGATCGCCCTGGTCATCTGCTGGTGGGAAGGAGCCCGCGATGGATGCTCTCGTCCAACTGGGGATGGTCTCGGAGATGCTCCCGAGCGACGCCCAGACCTCCGCAACCTCGGTGAGCGAGGCCAAGGACTATTTCGTGACGCGGGACGGCGTGAAATTCGCCGGCACGCACCTGATCGTGGATCTCTGGGGCGCGAAGCACCTCGGCGACCCCGGGCACATCAACGATGTGTTGCGGGAGGCGGCCGAGGCGACCGGCGCCACGGTGCTGCACGGCCACTTCCACCATTTCGGCCCGGGCCAGGGCGTTTCCGGCGTCCTGGTGCTGGCGGAGAGCCATGTCTCCATCCACACTTGGCCGGAGCGCGACTTCGCGGCGGTGGACATCTTCGTCTGCGGCGCCTGCAATGCCTATGCCGCGGTGCCGGCGCTGAAGCGCGGCTTCGCGCCGGAGCGGGTGACGCTCGCCGAGCACAAGCGCGGCCTGGTGGGCTGAGCCTTCGGTGAACGCCGAGCCAAGGCGGGCCGGGTCCGGCGGATCCGGCCCGCCTTCTGCGGGAGCGCGCCATGGTGACCGAGATCTGGGTGAACGAGACGCTCTACCCCGACTGGGGCCAGCGCTTCCGGATGCGGCGGGAGCTGGCGCGGGTGCGGAGCCCCTTCCAGGACATCCTCGTCTTCGAAAGCGAGAGCCATGGCCGCGTCATGCTGCTGGACGGCGTGGTGCAGATCACCGAGGCGGACGAGTTCGTCTACCAGGAGATGCTGGCGCATGTGCCGCTGCTGGCGCATGGCGCGGCGCGGCGCGTGCTGATCATCGGCGCCGGCGATGGCGGCGTGCTGCGCCGCGTGCTGCAGCACCAGGGCGTCGCGCGCGCGGTGATGGTGGAGATCGACGGCGAGGTGATCCGGCTGGCGCGGGAGCATCTGCCCGGGATCGGCGGCGCGGCGTGGGACGACCCGCGCGCCGAGGTGATCGTGGGCGACGGGATCGAGTATGTCCGCCGCGCCGAGGCCGGCAGCTTCGACGTGGTGATCGTGGACAGTACCGACCCGGCAGGGGTGGGGGAGGTTCTGTTCACCGAGGCCTTCTACGCCGATTGCGCGCGGCTGCTGACCGAACGCGGCATCGTGGTGAACCAGTGCGGCGTGCCTTTCATGCAGGCCGGGGAACTGCGCGAGACCAGCCTGCGCCGGGCGCGCGCCTTCGCGGAGGTCTCGGCCTATGTCGCGGCGGTGCCGACCTATGTCGGCGGGTTCATGACGCTGGGCTGGGCGGCGAAGCAGTCCGGGATGCGGGCGCTACCGGCGGAGACGATCCGCGCGCGGGCCGCAGCGGCAGGCGTGCTGGGGACGACGCGATACTGGACGCCGGAGATCCAGGCGGCTTCGTTCCATTTGCCGCCCTACATCGCGGCGTGCCTACCAGCGAGGTAACGAACTTGGCCGCGGCCGGGAGTCTTCCAATCGGCCCGGGCAAGCGCCGAGGAGAAGGGATGAAAAAAAGGATGGTGGGGGGTCTTGGGGGAGGAAGTTCCCTTCCTCCCCCCAAGCGCCACCTACGCCGCCAGATGCCGCCGCAGCAGCCGCGTCGCCAGCCCCTCCACCGGCCCGCACGCCACCGACACCGCCCACGCACCCCCCGCGCACAGCACCACCGCCGGCCCGCTCGGCAGGTCCGCCTGGACGGACAGCAGCAGCCCGCCCACCGAGGACAGCGCCGCAATCCCCACCGCCGCATAGGCCATGCCGCCGATCCCCCGCGCCCAGTGCCGTGCCGCGACCGCCGGCAGCATCATCAGCCCGACGGCCATGAGAGTGCCCAGCGCCTCGAAGGCCGCGAGCAGGTTCAGCACCACCAGCGCCAGGAAGCCGAGATGCCAGAGCGCGCCGTGTGCCCCGACCGCCTGCGCGAAGCCGGGATCGAAGGCATCGAGCACCAGCGGCCGCCAGGCGAAGGCCAGCGCCACCAGCGTGACGGTCGCGACCCCCGCCATCAGCAGCAGCGCATCCGCCCCGACGCCGAGCACGCTGCCGAAGAGCAGCTGCGTCAGCTCCACCGCCCCGCCGCGCCAGGAGACGAGCGTGACGCCGAAGGCCAGCGCCACCAGGTAGAGCGCGGCGAGGGACGCATCCTCCCGCCCCCCCGTCATCCGCGCCAGCGCCCCGGCGCCGAGGGCGACGGCAAGCCCCGCCACCAGCCCCCCCGCGGCAAGCGCCGGGACGGAAAGCCCCGCCAGCAGGAAGCCGGCGGCAATCCCCGGCAGGATGCCGTGGCCGAGCACATCGGCGGTCAGGCTCATCCGCCGCAGCACCAGGAAGACGCCGAGCGGTGGCGCCGCGACGGACAGCGCCAGGCAGCCGACCAGGGCGCGGCGCAGGAAGGCGAGTTCGAGGAAAGGGTCGAACAGGGTCAGGCGGCGTCCCGCTCACATGGCTCGGCCGCCTCCGCCCAGGCCTCGGCCATCATGCGGGCGCGCAGCCTGTTGGCGGCGGAAAGCACCGACGCGGTCGGGCCCCAGGCGATCGGGTCGCGTGCCAGCAGCAGCGTCTCCGGGAAGGCGCGGGCGACGAGGTCGAGGTCGTGCAGCACGGCGATGACGGTGCGCCCCTCGCCATGCCAGCGGCGGACCATGAGGAGGAGATCGGCCGCGGTGCGGGCATCGAGCGCGTTGAAGGGCTCGTCCAGCAGGATCACCGGCGCGTCCTGCAGCAGCAGGCGGGCGAAGAGCACGCGCTGGAACTGCCCGGCGGAGAGGCTGCCCACCGGGCGCCGTGCGAAGCCGGCGAGACCGACCGCATCGAGCGCCGCGGCCGCGCGCCCCCCGGCATCGCGGGGCAGGGCGCGGCAGGGCCCGGCCTCGGCCCACAGGCCGAACAGCACGACGTCGCGGCAGGCGATGGGGAAGGCACGGTCCAGGGTGGACGCCTGGGGCAGCAGGGCGATGCGGCCGGGCCCGGCCTCGATCCGGCCCGACTCCGGGGCGTGCAGCCCGGCGAGGGCGCGGAGCAGCGTGGTCTTGCCGGCGCCGTTCGGGCCGACCACCGCGGTCAGGCTGCCGGGGGCGAAACGGCCCGAAAGGTGGTGCACCGCCGGCCGCCGCGAATGAGAGAGGGTGAGGTCGGCGAGGCGGATCTCGGGGGTCATCCGAGAAGGGCCCAGGCGACGGCGGCCCAGAGTGCCGCGGCGACCGCGCCGGCCAGCGCCAGGCGCGCGCCGGCGCCGGCGGAAATGGCGAGGGGGTCGCGCAACCGCATCATGCTATAACATAACGCGCAGGCCCGGGGCGGCAAGCCACCCGGCCCCCGGGCGCGCCGGCGGAGACGCGCCCGATCCGCCCTGCGGCGTGGTTCCCCCGCGCGCGGCCCCGCGGTAACCCGCGCCATGCTGCGCCTGACCGAACTCCGCCTGCCGCTCGACCACCCCGAGGCGGCGCTGCGCGCGGCGGTGCTGCGGCGCCTGCGACTGCGGGAGGACGAGTTGCTCTCGCTGACCATCGTCCGGCGCGGGCAGGACGCGCGCAAACCCGGCGCGATCATGCTGGTCTACACGCTGGACCTGGCGCTGCGGGACGAAGCCGCCGTGCTGCGCCAGCACCTCGGCGACCGCAACCTCTCCCCCGCGCCCGACACGCGCTACCGCCACGTGGCCCGCGCGCCGGAAGCGGCGCCCCGCCCCATCGTCATCGGCGCCGGCCCGTGCGGGCTGCTGGCGACGCTGACCCTCGCCGAGATGGGCTTCCGCCCCATCCTGCTGGAACGCGGCCGGCCGGTGCGCGAACGCACCAAGGACACCTGGGGCCTGTGGCGGCGCGGCGTGCTCGACCCCGGCAGCAACGTGCAGTTCGGCGAGGGCGGCGCCGGCCTGTTCTCCGACGGCAAGCTCTATTCCGGCATCAAGGACCCGCGCCACCAGGGGCGGAAGGTGCTGGAGGCCTTCGTCCGCCACGGCGCGCCGGAGGAGATCCTCTGGCTCTCCAAGCCGCATGTCGGGACCTTCCGCCTGGTGACGGTGGTGGAGGGGCTGCGCGGCGAGATCGAGCGGCGGGGCGGCGAAATCCGCTTCGGCGCGCATGTCACGGACCTGCTGGTGGGCACGGCGCGCGACGGCACGCGCCAGGTGGAAGGCGTGGTGCTGGCGGGCGGCGAGGCGATCGCGGCGCGGCAGGTGGTGCTCGCGGTCGGGCATTCGGCGCGCGACGTCTTCCCCTGGCTGCGCGCGCGCGGCGTGGCGCTGGAGGCGAAGCCCTTCAGCATCGGCGTGCGCATCGAGCACCCGCAGCGCCTGGTGGACCGGGCGCGCTTCGGGCCGCAGGCAGGGCATCCGCGCCTCGGCGCCGCCGACTACAAGCTGGTCCACCACGGCAGCGGCGGGCGCAGCGTCTACAGCTTCTGCATGTGCCCGGGCGGCCGCGTGGTGGCGGCGACCAGCGAGACGGAGCGCGTGGTGACCAACGGCATGAGCCAGTACAGCCGCGCCGAGTTCAACGCCAATGCCGGGCTGGTGGTGGGCGTGGACCCGGCGCGCGACTACCCGGGCGACCCCCTGGCCGGGGTGGAGTTCCAGCGGCGCTGGGAGAGCGCGGCCTATGCCGCCGGAGAGGGCGGCTACCGCGCGCCGGTGCAACTGGTGGGCGACTTCCTGGCGGGGCGGCCGAGCCGGTCGCTCGGCGAGGTGGAGCCGAGCTACAAGCCGAGTGTCACGCCGACCGACCTCGCCGCCTGCCTGCCCGGCTTCGCGGTGACCGCGCTGCACGAGGCGCTGCCCGCCTTCGACGCCGCGCTGCCCGGCTATGCGCGGGCGGATGCCGTGATGACAGGCGTGGAGACGCGCACCAGCAGCCCGGTGCGGGTGCCGCGCGGGCCGGGCTTCGAGAGCGTGAACACGGAGGGTCTGTTCCCGGCGGGGGAGGGGGCAGGCTATGCGGGAGGCATCCTGAGCGCGGCGGTGGACGGCATCCGGATGGCGGAGGCGGTCGCACTGCGCGCCACGGGGCGGGAGGTGCCACGGGAGATGTCGCGCGGGGCGGTGGGTGAGCGGGTGGGCGTCTACGGGTAGCCTCCGGCGGGGCGCAGGGGCCGGCACCGGCAGCCGGCTCCGTTCAGGCCAGGATGGCTCAGGGCAGGATGGCGAAGACCCGCGCCGGGAAGCCGAGGCCGTTCTCCACCTTCGGCCAGGCGGCGACGATCAGCGCGCCGGTGGCCGGCACCTTGTCCAGGTTGGCCATGACCTCGATCTGCCAGTGCCCGTTGCGCAGCAGCCAGGTCTCGGACTCCATGGAGTCGGTGGTATCGGTGTCCAGGGCCTCATGGCCGGTCGCGACGACGCCGCGCTGCTCGTAGAGGAAGCGGATCGCGGCGAGCGACCAGGCCGGGAAGGGCCGGCGCAGGAACCGCTCGGGATTCGCGGTGAAGTCGCGGTACATGTCGGTGCGCAGCGCCGCGAAGGATCCGGCGGGCACGCGGCCGTGCTGGGCTTCCCAGGCCTCGATGTCGGCCACCGTCAGGGCGTGGTTCGGGTCCTGGCCCAGCAGCGGCGTCATGTCGATGACCACCAGCGGCAGGATCATCTGCTTGACCGGGATGCGGTCCATGGTGAGCCCGTCCTGGTCGAAATGCGCCGGCGGGTCCACGTGCGTCCCGTACTGCCCGACCATGGCGTAGAAGGTGGCGCGGAACCCGTCCCGCGCGATGGTGTAGGGCTCATGCGTCCGCGGGTCGGCCGCGGCGCTCATGCTGGCCTGGCCGAAGCCTGGCCAGACCGGCGAGGCCGGGCTGAAGGCGTGGGTCAGGTCCACGAATTGCCGGCTGGCGATGATCCGGTAGGCCTCGGTCAGCGACCCGGACGAGGGCGCCGGCTGCGCCGGTGCCGGGCCGGCAAGGCCCAGGAGGCCAAGGGTCAGCGCGGCGAGGAGGACGAACTGGCCGCGCCGCGGCTGGAGACGCTTCCACATGGCAAGGCTCCCGATGGAAGTGACACCGCCCTGCATGAACCGGGACCCGCCATGTCGGGCTGTTCCATTGCGAACCTCCGGATGAAAGCAGCCGAAGCGGCGATGGTCCGAGGGCTCGACTACGGGGTCATGTCAGGGTCCGGTCCTTGCATGACCGGCGTAACAACCTGCGGATGGCGCGCCGAGGCGCAGTTCGGGTTGTCGTACGGCCATGCAGGGAATCCGGGATAAATCCTGACCTGCACCCTGCTTCGTGCAACACGGTTGCGGTGCAGCATGACGCGGACGTGTGCTGCGCAGCAGCACATGCGGCGTCGCCAGAGACACACAGGATGTTCGCGGCCCGGGGAATATACCCAAGTATAGGGGTGTCCGAGCTTTCCTCTCGGCCGATATCCTGGCCAGATATGCGCCGTCATACCCGTCCGGGGGGAGCCTGCCCGTGCGCCGTCGGTGCAGGGCCGTCGTGGCCAGCGTCGCAGTTGAGCCTTTGCGGCTCGTGACCGTCGATGATGACGGCGATGCGGTCTCGGTCGCGGCCCAGGACGATCGCGTCCTGCCGTGCAGCCATGCCGACCCGATCGGCGCGTCGGTGGTGGCGCACGGACCGTCCGCAATGAACATTCGCGAGGAGATCGTGGCCATGCGCGACGACCGGGCCTGGACGTTCAACGACGTGGTGCCGCGTCCGGTCGCACAGGGAGTACAGGCATGATCACGCCGGAGCAGGCCGTCCAGGCCAAGGCGATCGAGCTCGGCAAGCTGGCCGTGCGTGCCACCACCGCGGCCGGCAGCGGCCACCCGACGACTTCCCTGTCCCTGGCGCATCTGGTGACGGTGCTGCTGTACCAGGTGATGCGCTGGGACCCGAAGCAGCCGGCCGCTCCCGGCTCCGACCGGCTGGTCCTCTCCGAGGGCCACGCCGTCCCGATCATCTATGCCGCTTGCGCCGATCTCGGCGTGACGATCCGTCCCGGGAATCACGCCCGGCCGATGACTCTGGACGATCTGATGGCGCTGCGCGACATCCACAGCCCGATCGACGGCCACCCCAATCCGGTGCTGGGGTTTCCGTTCTTCGACGCGGCGACCGGCTCGCTCGGTCAGGGGCTGTCGGTGGCGGCCGGCCTCGGCGCGGCCGCACGCCTCGACGGCATCGACAAGGTGATCTACTGCATCATCGGGGACGCCGAGGCCCGCGAGGGGCAGATCTGGGAGGCGATGGACTTCGTCGCCGAGCACGGCCTCGCCAACGTCGTCGCGATCTTCAACTGCAACACGCTCGGCCAGAGCGACTTCGTCGCCACCGCCCAGGACTGGCAGCACCTGCAGCGCAAGGCGGAGGCGTTCGGCTGGGCGGCGGTGGCCATCGACGGCCACGACCCGGCCGCGATCGAGAACACGCTGCGGCGGCGGCAGGAGCTGGGCGCGGGCAAGCCGCTCTGCGTCGTCGCGCGCACGATCAAGGGCTGGGGCGTGCCCAAGCTGGGCGGCATGGGCCACCACGGCACCCCGGTGCCCGAGGGCGAGCTCGACGCCGTGCTGTCCGAGCTGGACCGGCGCGCGGCCGAGCTCGGCGTGGCCGGCCTCGACCCTGCGGCGATCAGGGAGGCCCTGCGCATCGCGCCGCCGCTGCCGGCGCCCCCGGAGCCCAGGCGAGCGGAAGAGCCGGCCGGCTTCATGGCGGCCGTCCGCGGCGACCCGAAGCTCGCCGAGACCGTGGCCAGCAAGAAGGCCCTGTCACCCCGCCGGGCCTACGGGCTGGCGCTGAAGGCGCTCGGGGCCGCGAACCCGGCCGTGGTCGCGCTCGACGCCGACGTGAAGAACTCGACCTACGCCCAGGACTTCGCCCGGGCCTTTCCCGAGCGCTACTTCGAGGCGCGCATTGCCGAGCAGAACATGGTCTCCGCGGCGGCCGGCCTGTCGAGCGGCGGCAAGCTTCCCTTCGTCAGCACCTTCGGCCGCTTCCTCGAGCGCGCCTTCGACCAGATCGAGATGGCGGTCATCGGCGGCGCCAACCTCAAGCTGGTCGGGACGCATGTCGGGGTCACCCTGGCCGCGGACGGTCCGAGCCAGATGGCACTCGCGGATGTGGCGTTCATGCGGGCCTTCGCACATGTCCGCGACAGCCGCGGCAACCCCGCGATCACCGTGCTCACGCCAAGTGACGCGACGAGCGCCTACGCCCTGGTGCTGGCGATGGCCGCCGCGTCGAGCACCTGCTACCTGCGCGCCGTCCGGGCGGACCTGCCGATCCTCTACGCGGAAGGAGAGGCCTTCCCGTTCGGCGGTCACAAGGTGCTGCGCCAGGCCGGCCCGGGCAGCCGGCGCATCGTGCTGGCGGCGTGCGGCTACCTCGTGCACAGCTGCCTGAAGGCCGCTGACAGGCTGTCGTCGCAAGGGATCGCGGCTTCCGTGGTGGATGCCTACGCGCTGCCCCTGGACACCGGGCCGGTGCTGGCGCTGGCCGGTCCGGACGGCGTCGTCCTGACCGTCGAGGACAACTATGTCGGCGGCCTTGGCAGCGAACTGGCCGAGGCGGCCACGGCTGCGCGGGGCGACGCGCCACGGGTCCAGGCGCTTGCCGTGCACAACATGCCCAAGAGCGGGCGCACCGCCGAGGACGTCCTGGCCTATGTGCACCTGTCCGTGGACGAGATCGTGGCGGCGGCAACAGCGGCAGCCCGATGAGTCCGCTCAGGAGGAGTCCGCTCAGGCGCACCGGCGGGCCGCGGGGTTCGATCCCAAGCCGGAGGCGGAGGGCAGGAGGATCCGTCCCTGAGTTGACCGGTTGGAGTGCCGCATCGCCATGAACGCTCCCGGCAGCCCCGGCACACGGCCGACCTGGACCAGCAGCGCCAAGGACATGGTCGGGACCGCGCTCGGTCCTTCGCGCCTCTGGTTCACCATCGGGTACGGCATCGTCAACGAGGTCTACTACCCGCATGTCGACATGCCGCAGATCCGCGACCTTGGTTTCATCGTCGCGGATGGCCAGGGCTTCTGGATCGAGCTCAAGCGGAGCGCGAACTACAATCTGACGACTGCCGGCCCTGGCATTCCCGCGGTGCAGATCCTGCATCGTCATGCGCGGTTCGAGCTCAGCCTGCGGATCGTGCCCGACCGCGAGCGAGACGTGCTGCTGGTCGAGACCATCCTGACCGGCGATCCCGACCTCAAACTCTATGTCCTGCTCGCGCCACATCTCGGTGGCACCGGTGAGGCCAATGAGGCCCATGTGTTCGTGAACCGCCACGGCAAGCTGCTCTGCGCCGAGCGGCGACCCTTTGCGGTTGCGCTGGCCGCTGCGGACACCACCTCGCAGCACGACGCATGGCAACGTGCCAGTGCCGGCTTCGTCGGGGCAAGCGATGGCTGGCAGGATTTCGCCGCGAACGGCGCCATGACCTGGACCTATGATCAGGCAGGTCCCGGAAATGTCGCGCTGCTCGGCGAGCTCGGCTGCCGCGCCGCAGTGCTCGCGCTCGGCTTCGGCAGTGACAGGGAATCCGCCGCGACCCTGGCGATCTCCGCACTTCTTCAGCCCTTCGACACCGTATGGCACCACCATGTGCGGAACTGGGAGGCCTGGCACGCCGACAATGTGGATACGAGCCGATGCCCCGCGGAGTTTCGGGATGCGGTGCACGTCTCCGCCATGGTGCTCCGGACGCACTGGGACAAGACCTTCCTGGGCGCCATGGTGGCGAGCCTCAGCATTCCCTGGGGCAACAGCAGCGACGACACCGGCGGCTATCACCTGGTCTGGCCGCGCGATCTCGTCGAGAGCGCCGGTGCGCTCCTCGCCTATGGCGCCGCGGCGAGCGCCCGCAACATCCTGCGCTATCTGATCGCGACGCAGCTGGCCGATGGGCGCTGGTCACAGAACCAGTGGCTCGGCGGCCGGCCGCGCTGGACCGGCATCCAGCTCGACGAAGTGGCATTTCCCGTGCTCCTGGCCTCCGCGCTGGCCGAGGCCAACGCGCTCGGGGGCATCGCGGTGTCCACCATGGTGCGCAGGGCGCTCGCCTTCATCGCGCTGCACGGCCCGGCGACCGATCAGGACCGCTGGGAGGAAACGCCGGGCGTCAACACCTTCACCCTCGCTGCTGCCGTCGCCGCCCTGGTCTGCGGCGCCAAGCTGCTCGGCGGGGCGGAAATGCGCGACATCCTCCAGCTCGCCGACGACTGGAACGAGCGGATCGAGGCCTGGTGCACCGGGGCCCATCCGGAGCTCGTCGCCCGCCATGGTGTCGGCCGCTACTATGTGCGCGCTGCGCCGGCGAAGGTCTTCGAGGACCGGGCGGCGATCCGGGCCCCGGTTCCGGTGGCGAATCACGACGGCGAATGCCTGGTCCCGGCGGACACCCTGGTCAGCACGGATTTCCTCCAGCTGGTCCGCTTCGGGCTGCGCCGCCCGGATGATCCGACGGTCACTGCGACACTGGCGCTCGTCGACGCCATGCTCCGGGTGGATACGCCGCGGGGGGTGAGCTGGTACCGCTACAACGGCGATGGCTACGGAGAGCACGAGGACGGCCGCCCCTATGACGGCACCGGGCGGGGGCGGGCCTGGCCCCTGCTGACGGGGGAGCGAGGCCATTACGAGCTCGCCGCGGGCCGCGTGGCGGAGGCCCACGCCCTGCTCCAGGCGATGATGGGCATGAGCAGCCGTTCCGGACTGATCCCGGAGCAGGTCTGGGAGGCGCCGCCCATCCCGGCGCAAGGACTCTTCCCGGGTCGGCCCTCCGGATCCGCCATGCCGCTCGTCTGGGCGCATGGCGAGTTCATGAAGCTGACCGCAAGTCTGCGGCTGGGCTGGCCGATCGACCGGCCCGAGCCTGTCTGGCTGCGCTATGGCGGCATCAGGCCGACCGCAAGCCGGGCCCACTGGACCCGGTGCATGCCGGTGGGCTGGATCCGCGCGGGGCAGAGCCTGCGGCTCATCCTTGCGGCTCCCTCCCGGATCCATTGGGGCCTGGATGACTGGCAGAACCCGACCGACGTGCCGACGAAGGCCGGCGCGCTCGGGCTGCACCTGGCCGAGCTGCCGACCGAGGGGCTCGAAGCCGGACGGCGGATCGTCTTTTCCATCCAGGAATCGGAAACCGGCCGCTGGATCGAGCACGACCGGGTGATCGTGATCGCGTCGGACGACGCGTCCTCTTCCGGGATTTCGGCTCCGCTGGCGCGCGAGCAGGCGCAGCAGGCCGATGCTCTCCCCCAATTTTCGGTAGCGGAGGCGTCATGAGCGTCGGACAGGGCAGGTTCGGCTTCACGCCGGCGCGGCCGGTCGCCGAGGAGGGCCGCCGCCAGGCCGCAAGGAGGCG
>DASQVL010000036.1:0-7862 GCA_035640795.1 Crenalkalicoccus sp.
TCGTCACCTCCGCCACGCTGCGCGATGCCGGCGAGCCGGAGGCCGCCTGGCGCGCGGCGGAGGCGCGCACCGGCGCGGCCCACCTGGCGGCGCCGGCGATCCGCGCGGCGCTCGCCTCCCCCTTCGACTATGCGGCGCGCACCCGCGCCTTCGTGGTGACGGATGTGGACCGGGCGCGCACGCCGGAGGTCGCTTCCGCCATGGCCGCGCTGTTCGCCGCCGCGGGGGGCGGCGCGCTCGGCCTGTTCACGGCGATCCGCCGGCTGCGCGAGTGCCATGCGCGCATGGCGGCGCTGCTGGAGGCGCGCGGGATCCCGCTCTACGCCCAGCACGTGGATGCGATGGACAACGGCACGCTGGTGGACGTGTTCCGGGCGGAGGAAGATGCCTGCCTGCTCGGCACGGATGCGATGCGGGACGGGGTGGACGTGCCGGGCCGGTCACTCCGGCTGCTGGTCTTCGAGCGGGTGCCCTGGCCGCGCCCGACCATCCTGCATCGCGAGAGACGCATCCACCTCTCGGAGGGCGATCCCAAGGCCTATGACGACGCGCTGGCGCGGCACCGGCTGCGCCAGGCCTTCGGGCGGCTGGTGCGCCGCGCGGATGACCGGGGGGTGTTCGTGCTGCTGGACCGGTCCTGTCCCTCACGCCTGCTGGCGGGGCTGCCGGAGGGGGTGGAGGTGCGGCGCGTCGGGCTGGCGGAGGCGGTGGCGGCAACGCGGGAGTTCCTGGCGTGAGGATGGCGGCGGGCCTGCGCCTGGTCGAGCGTCGGGCCGTGCTCCGGAAGGTCCCGTCCTCTCCCAGGCGCCACCTGACGCGAGCGGGATTTGACGGACGCACCCGCCGGGGCGAGGGAGATCCCGGAGGGCCCCCCGATGCCGGTCGAACGCTTCAACCCCCAGGAGGCGCTGATCTGCGCCATGGTGCTGATGGCGGCCGCCGACCGGCAGATGTCGGACGCCGAGGTCGGCATGATGTCGCGCCTCGTGCAGGAACTGCCCGCCTTCGCCGACTTCCACCTGGCCGAGATCCGCAGGGTCACCGAGACCTGCCTCCGCCTGCTGGAGCGCACCGACGGCCTCGACCGCGCCTGCGCGCTGATCCGCGAGGCGCTGCCGCCACGGCTGCGCGAGACGGCCTATCTCCTCGCCTGCGAGGTGGCGGCGGCGGATGGCGAGGCGACCCAGGAGGAGCTGCAATTCCTGCAGGATTTCCGAATGGCCATGGACCTGGACCGGCTGACCGCCGGGGCGATCGAGCGGGCGCTGAAGGCGCGGTATCAGGTGATCTGATTCAGTCGCCGGCGCGGCCTGCGGCCGCTTGGCTAGGCGGCAATGGCCGCGGCGGCCATTCGGCCGCTCAGCCTGCTCCGCAGGCTGCGAGTCAGGATTTATGCAGGGCGGTGTGATGCCGCACGCCGATATGAGCGGTCATCACACCACGCCAAAGGCCGCGTTGCTGTCCTCCGGCGCCTGCTCGCGCCGCTCGGCCGGCCCGTAGTCGCGCAGCACGGCGGCGACGCGCAGCCGGTAGCCGGCGAAGATCATCTCCCGTCCCGCCCGCTGGGTCGCGCGGTGGCCGGGATGCATGCGCCAGCAACGCACCGCCGCCTCGTCCTCCCACAGCGAGAGCGAGAGCAGCTTCCCCGGGTTGGTCAGGCTGCGGAAGCGTTCCACGGAGACGAAGCCCGGGCTCTTCTCGAGCTCCGTCCGCAGCCGGGCGGCGTGGTCCAGGTAGGCATCCTCCTGGCCCTCGGCGGGCTCCACCTCGAAGATCACGGCGATCATCCTGCACCCCCCCCGGTCACCGGCGCGGCATCCAGTATGTGGAAGCAGGCGCTCTCGCTGTCGTTCCAGCGCTCCGCCCGCAGCGGGCCGCAGAGATGCAGCGGCGCGCCGCCGGAGGCGAGCAGCGCCTCGGCCAGCGGCCCGTCCTTGGCGCGGAAGCAGATCGCCTTCAGCCGCCCGCCCCCCTCGCCCTCCAGGAAGGCGCGCACCGTCGTCGCCTCCCGCCCCACCCGGTCGGCGCGCACCACGCGGGCGCGGGCGAGGGCGAAGACCGGCTCCTCATTGCCCGCGCCGAAGGGGGCGAGCCGCTCCACCTGCCGGGCGAGTTCGGGCGTGGCGCCGGCGACGGAGAGCGTGCCCTCCACCGCGAGGTCGGCGGCACCTGGCAGCGTGGCGGCGCCGGAGAGGCGCTCGTCCAGGAAGTCGTGCAGCGCCTCCCGCCGCGCCTCGGCGAAGCTGAAGCCCGCCGCCATGGCGTGGCCGCCACCGGTCTCCAGCAGCCCCGCCTGGCGCGCCGCAATCACCGCCGCGCCGAGGTCGAGCCCGGCGACCGAGCGGCCCGAGCCCTTGGCGAGGCCGGCGGCGACGCCGGCGATGCAGGCCGGGCGGTTGAAGCGCTCCTTCATCCGCCCGGCGACGATGCCGACGACGCCCGGATGCCAGCCCTCGCCGCAGACCAGCAGCACGGGGCGGCCGGAGGCGGCCTGCGCCTCGGCTGCCGCCAGGGCGGCGCCGAGCACGGCGCCCTCCACCTCCTGCCGCCGGCGGTTCACCGCGTCCAGCCGCTCCGCCATGGCGCGCGCCTCGATGGTATCGTCGCAGAGCAGCAGGCGCAGGCCGAGATCCGCCTCGTCCACCCGCCCCGCCGCGTTGATGCGGGGACCGAGCACGTAGCCCAGGGTGTGCGCGGTCGGCGCGTCGCGCAGCTGGGCGAGCTCGAGAAGCGCGGCAAGGCCGGTTCGCTCCCGTCGCGCCAGCACCTTCAGCCCCTGCGCGACGAAGGCGCGGTTGAGGCCGGTCAGCGGCATCACGTCGCAGACGGTGGCGAGCGCCACGAGGTCGAGCAGCTCGAGCAGCCGCGGCTCCGCCATTGCTGCGAAGAAGCCGGCGCGGCGCAGCGCACGGTGCAGCGCGACCATGGCGAGGAAGGCGACAGCGGCGGCGCAGACATGACGCAGTCCGGACTCGCAGTCCAGCCGGTTCGGGTTCACCGCCGCGGCGATGCGGGGCACCGGGCCTTCCGACTTGTGGTGGTCCAGCACGATGACATCGGCAGCACCCGCGGCCGCCGCCAGCGCCTCATGCGCCGCGATGCCGCAATCCACGCAGACGATGAGCGTTGCGCCGCGCGCCACCAACTCCCGCATCGCCGCGGGGTTCGGCCCATAGCCCTCCCGCAGCCGGTCGGGCACGTAGTGGGTGACCTCGCAGCCGAGCTGGCCGAGGGCGCGCACGGTGAGCGCCGCGGCGCAGGCGCCGTCCACGTCGTAGTCGCCGAACACCGCGACCGTCTCGCCCCGCCGCACGGCATCCGCCATGCGCCCGGCCGCCGCGTCCATGTCGCGCAGCACGGACGGGTCCGGCAGCAGGGCGCGCAGCGTGGGCTCCAGGAAGTCCGGCGCCTCCTCCGGCGCCACGCCGCGCGCGGCGAGCAGCCGCCCGACCAGCTCCGGCAGCGCGAGCCGCTGCGCGATGGCAAGCCCGGTGCGCGCATCGCCCGCGCGCCACACCCAGCGCCGCCCGGTCACGCTGCGCGCCACGCCGAGCACCGGCTCGGCCAGCGCCAGGCCGTCCATCACGCGATGAAGGCCTTGGGCTTCCGCGAGAAATTGTGGTGCCCCTCCACGTAGCGGACGGTGCCGGACTTGGAGCGCATGACGATGGAATGGGTGATGGCGCCGCCCGGGAAACGGCGCACGCCGCGCAGCATGGGGCCGGTGGTGACGCCCGTCGCGGCGAACATCACCTCGCCGTGCGCCATATCCTCCAGCCCATAGACGCGGCCGGGGTCGGTGATGCCCATCTCGCGGGCGCGGGCCATCTGCTCCTCGTTCTCGAACAGCAGGCGCCCCTGCATCTGGCCGCCGATGCAGCGCAGCGCCGCCGCGGCCAGCACGCCCTCCGGCGCGCCGCCCGAGCCGAGATACATGTCCACGCCCGTCTCCGGCTGGGAGACGGCGACGACGCCCGAGACGTCGCCATCCGGGATCAGCATGATGCGCGCCCCGGCGGCACGGCAGGCGGCGATCTTCTCCTTGTGCCGGTCGCGGTCGAGCAGGCAGACGACGAGGTCGGAGACGTCGCGCTGCATGGCGCGGGCGAGCTCCCGCAGGTTCTCCTGCGGCGCGGCGTCGATGTGCACGACGCCGGGCGGCAGGCCGGGGCCGACCGCGAGCTTGTCCATGTAGATGTCCGGCGCGTGCAGGAAGCCGCCGCGCTCGGCGAGGGCCACCACCGCCATGGCGTTCGGCCCGCCCTTGGCGGTGATGGTGGTGCCTTCCAGCGGGTCGACGGCGATGTCCACTGCGGGGCCGCCGAGGCCGATCTTCTCGCCGATGTAGAGCATCGGCGCCTCGTCCATCTCGCCCTCGCCGATCACCACGGTGCCCGCGATCGCCACCGTGTCGAAGGCGCGGCGCATGGCGTCCACCGCGGCGCCGTCGGCCGCGTTCTTGTCGCCCCTTCCCATCCAGCGGGAGGCGGCGAGGGCCGCCGCCTCGGTCACCCGCACCAGCTCGAGTGCCAGGTTGCGGTCCACATGCATCCCGGCCGTGGGATCCATCTCCGCCATGCGAGCCTCCGTGTTCCGGCGCGAATCCTACACCGGACGGGCGGGCGGCTACAGCGGCTCGATGCGGATCAGCGCGGGGGGTTCGAGAACGGCGGCAAGGGCTGCGATGCGGGCGAGGGCGGCGCGCATCGCCGCCTCCTCGCAGTCATGCGTGACCATCACCACCGGCACCGCCTCGCCCGGCGCGCGGCCGCGCTGCAGCATGGATTCCAGGCTGATCGCGTGATCGCGCAGCACGCCGGTGACGTCGGCGATCACGCCGGGGCGATCGACCACCATGAGCCGCAGGTAGTAGGCGCCGACATGGCGGTCCATCGGCACGGCCGGCAGCACCTCCAGCGCCCCGGGTGCCGCGCCCCAGACCGGCGTGCGGCGCCCGCGTGCGAGGTCCACCAGGTCGGCGACGACGGCGCTCGCGGTCGGGCCCGCCCCGGCGCCGCGACCCTCGAGGACGATGCGGCCGACGGAATCGCCTTCCGCCACCACGGCGTTGAACACGCCCTCCACCCGCGCGATGGGGGCAGCCGCCGGCACCATGCAGGGATGCACGCGGGTGGAGACGCCGCCTTCCTCCCGCTTGGCGATGCCGAGCAGCTTGATGCGGTAGCCGAGCTCCCCGGCGAGCTGGATGTCGAGGGCGCTGACGGCGCGGATGCCCTCGACATGCACGGCGGCCAGGTCCACCGGCCGGCCGAAGGCGAGGGCGGCCAGGATCGCCAGCTTGTGCGCCGCGTCCACGCCGTCGATGTCGAAGGAGGGATCGGCCTCGGCGTAGCCGAGGCGCTGGGCTTCCGCGAGCACCTCGGCGAAGTCCCGCCCCTGCTCGCGCATCGTGGTCAGGATGTAGTTGCAGGTGCCGTTCAGGATGCCGGCGACGCCGAGGATGCGGTTCGCCGCCAGCCCCTCGCGCAGCACCTTGATCGCCGGGATGCCGCCGGCCACCGCGGCCTCGAAGCCGAGCGGCACGCCGCGCGACTCG
Source organism: Crenalkalicoccus sp. (assembly GCA_035640795.1). GTDB lineage: Bacteria > Pseudomonadota > Alphaproteobacteria > Acetobacterales > Acetobacteraceae > DASQVL01. Next base: position 5,558 of record DASQVL010000036.1, read on the forward strand.
GCCAGCTCGGCAATCGCGGCGCCGTGGATGGCGAGCAGCGCCTTGTTCGCGGTGACCACGGGCCTGCCCGCGTGGAGCGCGGCCTCCACCAGGGCGCGGGCCGGCCCCTCGCTGCCGCCGATCAGCTCGACCACGACATCGATGTCAGGCTCGGCTGCGAGCGCCACCGGGTCGTCGTGCCAGCGCAGGCCGGAGAGCGGGACGCCCCGGTCGCGCGCGCGGTCGCGGGCGGAGACGGCGGTGACCGCGATGGGTCGGCCGGCGCGCGCGGCGATGACATCCGCGTTCGCGCGCAGCAGGTTGACGACCCCGGCACCGACGGTGCCGAGGCCCGCGACGGCAACCGAGAGCGGCCGCGTCATGACCGCCCCCTCCCCGCAACGCCGCGGCCGCGCCGCCGCCCTCGCCCGATTCGCATCACGCCCATCACCTGCCCTCGTAGCCGTCGGATGGGTTGAACCTCACGCCCTCGGCCAGCACACCGGCGCCCGGCACGTGGTTGACCTCGAGGCGGATGCCATCCGGGTCCTCGAACAGCACCGAGTAGTAGCCCGGCGCCCAGTCGCTCTCGGCCGGCGCGCGGATGATGGTCGCCCCCATCTCCCGCAGGATCGCGGCGCAGCGGTCGACATCCTCGCGCGAGCGCGCGCGCAGGCAGAGATGGTGCAGCCCGACGCGCTGCTGCACGAAGCGCTCGCCCGCATGGGCCGGATCGCAGGGCTCGATGCCGATCGCCGTGCGGCCGCCCACGCAGTAGAAGAATTTCGGCCCGTCGAAGACCGGCTGCATGCCGAGCCGGGGCAGGAGGCGTGCATAGAAGGCGCGCGCCTCGGCGAAGCGGCTGACGGTGAGCACCACATGCGCCATGCCGTTGATGGCGACCTCCATGCGGGCCTCCCTTGCCTGCGCCAGACCCATTGCGGGCCGGCTAGTGGCCCGCCGCCAGCATCTCGGGCTCCGCCGGCGCGGCGTTGTCGCCGGCGAGGAAGGCCTTGATGCCGCGCAGCGCCTGGCGGATGCGATGGGTGTTCTCGACGAGGGCGATGCGCACATGCCCGTCGCCATACTCGCCGAAGCCGAGGCCCGGCGCGACCGCGACCCTGGCCTTCGCCAGCAGCAGCTTGGAGAACTCGACGCTGCCCAGGCCGCGGAACCGCTCCGGGATCGGTGCCCAGAGGAACATCGAGCCCTCCGGGCAGGGCACCTCCCACCCCGCGGCGCGCAGCCCCTTCACCAGCACGTCGCGGCGCTCCCGGTACAGCACGCGCATCTCGGCGACGCAGTCCTGCGGCCCGTTCAGCGCCGCGGCGGCGGCGACCTGGATGGGCGTGAAGGCGCCGTAGTCCAGGTAGCTCTTCACCCGCGCAAGTGCCGCGATCAGCCGCGGGTTGCCGGCCGCGAAGCCCATGCGCCAGCCCGGCATGTTGTAGGTCTTGGACATGGAGGTGAACTCCACCGTCACCTCCTTCGCCCCCGGCACCTGCAGCACCGAAGGCGGCACGCGGTCGCCGAAATAGAGCTCGGCATAGGCGAGGTCGCTCAGGATGAAGAGCTCATGCCGCCGGCAGAAGGCGACGAGCTCCCGGTAGAAGTCGAGATCGGCGAGCAGCGCCGTCGGGTTCGAGGGGAAGTTGACGATGACGGCCGTCGGCTTCGGCACGGAATGCCGCACCGCGCGGTCCATCGCCCGCAGCATCTCCTCGTCCGGCGCGCAGGGCAGGCTGCGCACGGAAGCGCCCGCGATGATGAAGCCGAACTGGTGGATCGGGTAGGAGGGGTTCGGCACCAGGATGGTATCGCCCGGCGAGGCGATGGCGTTCGCCAGGTTCGCCAGCCCCTCCTTGCTGCCGAGCGTCGCGACGACCTCCGTCTCGGGGTCCAGCTTCACGCCGAAGCGCCGCTCGTAGTAGCCGGCGAGCGCCCGGCGCAGCCCGGGGATGCCCTTGCTCACCGAATAGCGGTGGGTGCGCGGATCCTGCACCGCCTCGACCAGCTTGGCGACGATATGCGGCGGGGTCGGGCTGTCCGGGTTGCCCATGCCGAGGTCCACGACGTCCTCGGCCGCGGCGCGCGCCTTCGCCTTCGCCGCGTTCACCTCGGCGAAGACGTAGGGCGGCAGGCGGCGGATGCGGTGGAATTCCTCGGTCATCGGACGGGTCCAAAGGGTGGGCCGGCGCGCGGCTTGGCCGCGGACCATAGCCGAGCCGCTCAGCGCGAGCGAGGCGCGAGAAGCTCGGGCGAAGGCGGCGGCGGCGGGCCGGCGTCCAGCCCCGCCGCGGGCGGCGCGCCGAGCAGCTCGGGCGGC
>DASQVL010000037.1:0-6846 GCA_035640795.1 Crenalkalicoccus sp.
TCACGCAGGCGCGGCACGCCCGCCGCCGCGTAGAGCGCCGCGTGGAACGACTCGTCGGCCGCCGAGAAGCCGGCCTCGTCGCCCCGCGCCAGCAACTCCCGCATGCGCGCGACTTCGGCCTTCAGCGTGGCGGCGAGCGCCACCTCCGGCGCTCCGGCAAGGCGCCGGACCACCTCGAGTTCCACAGCGAGGCGCAGGAACCCCGCTTCCCGCGCGCTGGCCAGGTCGATCCTCGACACCCGCGTGGTCGAATGCGGGACGACCTCGATCAGCCCCTCCTCCTGCAGCCGGATCAGCGCCTCGCGCACCGGCGTCTGGCTGACGCCGAGGCGCGCGGCGACGGCGGCGCGGGACACCACCGCGCCGGGCGGGAGGGCGAGGGAGATGAGCGCCTCGCGTAGCGCCTCGTAGGCGTGCTCGGCGGCGGACCGGCGGCGGCCGAGCGGCGCCAGCGCCTGGAGACCGTCCGTGGCGTCGCACGGCCCGGTGGAAGGAAGGGTGTCCATCGGCCCGGACGACTTAGCAGGTCCTGCCCACATCCGATATATGGGTTGACAGCAAACATCTCATATATGAGCTTGGCCGCGCCGGGAAGGCCCTCGCAATGGCGGGTTGCCGCCGACCGCCTGCCCCCGCGCCAAGGCACGCAAGACCAACAGGGCGTGCGCCGGCCGATCGGCGGGCGACGCGCAGGAGACGCCAGAATGGACTGCCCGACCCGCCGCGACATCGCTGCCGCCGCCGCCGCCCTGCTGGTGCTCGCCACCGGGCGGCAGGCCCTCGCGCAGCCCTCCGCCGGCGGCCTCGCCTGGCCGGATCAGCCGATCCGGCTGATCGTGCCCTTCTCCGCGGGGACCTCCGACACCATCGCCCGGCTCGTCGGCACGGAGATGGGCAAGTCACTCGGCCAGCCCATCGTCGTGGACAACAAGCCCGGCGCCGGCGGCAACATCGGCAGCGAGGCCTGCGCCCGCGCTGCACCGGACGGCACCACCTTCTGCCTCGGCACCATCAGCAGCCACGCCATCAACCCCGCCATCTACCCGCGCATGCCCTACGACGCGCAGCGCGACTTCACCCCGATCACCCAGCTCGCGGCGCAGCCCAACGCGCTGGCAGTGACGAACGACTTCGCGCCGAAGAGCATCGCGGAGCTGGTGGCGTACCTGAAGCGCAAGCCGGGCGAGACGCCGTTCGGCACCTCCGGCGTCGGCACCTCCATCCACCTCGCCGGCGCACTCTTCGCCCAGATGACCGGGACCGAGATCGAGCACGTGCCCTATCGCGGCAGCGGCCAGGTCACCACCGCGCTGCTCACCGGCGAGCTGCCGATGGCCTTCGACAACCTCTCCTCCGTTCTGCCCTTCGCGCGTGAGGGCAAGCTGCGCATCCTCGGGGTCACGTCGCTGCAGCGCAGCCCGGCCGCGCCGGAGATCCCGGCCATCGCCGAGACCATCCCGGGCTTCGAGAGCCTGTCCTGGCACGGCTTCTTCGCCCCGGCCGCGACGCCGCCGGCGATCATCGATCGGCTGCACAGGGAGGCGGTGGCGGCACTGGCCAGCCCCGCCGTCGCCGAGCGCCTCGAGGCGCTGGGCATCACGCCGGTCGGCAGCTCGCCCGCGGAGTTCCGCGCCTTCATTGCGGCCGAGACGGTGCGCTGGGGCGAGGTCGCCCGACGCGCCCAGATCCGGCTCGACTGAGTGTCGCCATCCTCGCGCGATCCCGTCCTGACCCGATCGGAGGCAGACCCAGTGACCAAGCTCCCCCGCCGCAAGCAGCCAGGCGAGCTGCGCTCCGCCCGCTGGTTCGGCCCGGCCGACCTGCGCAGCTTCGGCCACCGCTCGCGTGCGATGCAGATGGGCTACGCGCCGGAGGAATGGGCCGGCAAGCCGGTCATCGCCATCGTCAACACTTGGTCGGACCTCAACCCCTGCCACACCCACCTGCGCCAGCGGGCGGAGGACGTGAAGCGCGGTGTCCTGATGGCCGGCGGCTTCCCGGTGGAGCTGCCGGCGCTCTCGGTCTCCGAGAGCTTCGTCAAGCCGACCACCATGATGTATCGCAACATGCTGGCCATGGAGACGGAGGAGCTGCTGCGCAGCCACCCCGTGGACGGCGCGGTGCTGATGGGCGGCTGCGACAAGACCACGCCCGGCCTGCTGCTCGGCGCCACCAGCATGGACATCCCGGCCATCTTCGTCCCCGCGGGGCCGATGCTGCGCGGCAACTGGCAGGGCAAGGTGCTCGGCTCGGGCTCCGATTCCTGGAAGTACTGGGACGAGCTGCGCGCCGGGAAGATCACCGAGCAGGACTGGCTGGGGGTGGAGGCCGGCATCGCGCGCAGCCACGGCACATGCATGACCATGGGCACCGCCAGCACCATGACCGCGATCGCCGAGGCCATCGGCATGGTGCTGCCCGGCGGCTCCTCCGTCCCCGCGGCCGATGCGGGCCATGTCCGGCTGTGCTCGGAGAGCGGCCGGCGCATCGTCGAGATGGTCTGGGAGGAGCTGACGCCGCGCCGCATCCAGACCCGCGCCGCCTTCGAGAACGCGATCGCCGTGGCGATGGCGATGGGCTGCTCCACCAACGCCATCATCCACCTGATCGCCATGGCCCGCCGAGCCGGGCAGGAGATCGGCCTGGACGACTTCGAGCGGTTCAGCCGGAGGGTGCCGGTCATCGGCAACGTCCGGCCCAGCGGGGACAAGTACCTGATGGAGGACTTCTTCTACGCCGGCGGCATCCGAGGGCTGATGGGGCGCATCGCGCAGCTGCTCGATCTGACCTGCCTGACGGTCAGTGGCCGCACGCTCGGCGAGAACATCGAGGGCGCGCGGGTGTTCGATGACGACGTGATCCGCAGCGTGGAGAACCCGATCTACGGCGAGGGCTCTCTGGCGGTGCTGAAGGGCAACCTCGCGCCGGATGGCTGTGTCATCAAGCCGGCGGCGATGGATCAGCGCTTCCTGAAGCACGCCGGCCCGGCGCTGGTCTTCGACGACTATCCCAGCCTGAAGCGGGCGGTGGACGACGAGGCGCTCGACGTCACGCCCGACCACGTGCTGGTCTTGCGCAACGCCGGCCCGCAGGGCGGCCCCGGCATGCCGGAGTGGGGCATGCTGCCCCTGCCGAGGAAGCTGCTCAGGCAGGGGCACCGCGACATGCTGCGGCTGTCGGATGCGCGCATGTCCGGCACCAGCTACGGCGCCTGCGTGCTGCATGTGGCGCCCGAGAGCTATATCGGCGGCCCGCTGGCGCTGCTGCGCACCGGAGACACCGTCGCCATTGACGTGAACGCCCGCTCCATCCGCATGGAGGTGCCGGAGGCGGAGCTGGCGCGGCGCCGTGCCGCCTGGACTCCGCCGCCGCCCCGCTTCGAGCGCGGCTATGGCTGGGTGTTCACCAGGCACATCCAGCAGGCGAATGAGGGATGCGACTTCGACTTCCTGCGCACCGATTTCGGCGCGCCCGTCCCCGAGCCCGCGATCTACTGACGCCTGACGCGGTCCGCTGATCGTAGCGCCGGGGCGGGGCGGCGGTATGAATCGGCCCGCCAGACATGAGGAAGCCAGGATCATGGCCCTGAGCCCCGAGACCCGCATGAAGCTGCGCAGGGTCAGCACCGCGACGCTTGCGACCGCTCTGTTCAAGCGCGGCTTCCGCACGCAGTTCATGCAGGATGTGCGGCCGGTGCACGCCCCCGGCGCCGAGAGCATGGTCGGCGAGGCCTACACGCTGCGCTACATCCCGGCGCGCGAGGACCTGAACCGCCTGGAAGTCTTCCGCGACCCGGCCCACCCGCAGCGCAAGGCGGTGGAGGAATGCCCGGCCGGCGCGGTGCTGGTGATGGACAGCCGCAGGGATGCGCGGGCGGCCTCGGCCGGCGGCATACTGGTGGCGCGGCTGATGGCGCGCGGCGTCGCCGGCGTGGTGACCGACGGCGGGTTCCGGGACTCGGCGGAGATCGCGACGCTCGGCATCCCCGCATACCACCAGCGCCCCTCGGCGCCGACCAACCTCACCCTCAACCACGCGATCGACATCAATGTGCCGATCGGCTGCGGCGACGCGCCGGTCTTCCCGGGCGACGTGGTGGTGGGCGACGCGGACGGCGTCATCGTCATCCCCGCCCACCTGGCGGACGAGATCGCCGCCGAGGCGACCGAGATGACCGCCTTCGAGGATTTTGTCGCGGAGCGGGTGAAGGAGGGTCGGTCCATCCGCGGCCTCTACCCGGCGACGCAGGAGGCAACCCTGGCGGAGTTCGCCGACTGGCGCGCCGCCCGCGGCCGCTGACCGGCGGAGGCGGCGCAGGAGAGGCCACGCCGCGAGGAGCCCCGCGGGAAGTGGCCGCGGGGGCGACCTCAAGCCTTGTCGTCTGGCGATGCGCTCCGAAACGCTCCCGGCGCATCTGGCTTCAGATAAGCGACCAGACAACAGCAGCAAATTCCGAGTCCAACCAGAGGGTAACTCAGCGCCACAACCGCAGCCCCCCGAAGAGGCAGAGGGTCACGATCGCTCGAATCCGCATATTCCTGCTTACCCTCTGGGAGACGGCATCAACTGGATGCGTGTCGACGAGCTCCCAGATCAGAAATATGTAGGTCGCGTTTACCAGAAAGAACACAGCGGCATAGAAGGCAACCGGCTGTGGCGCCAATTCGCTCACCGCCATCCAAGCCGTGGACAGCGGAAGCAGGGACACGGAGAACAGATGTGCAAAATTGAACCAAACCACACGAGGCGTAGCCTCAGTCGCGTAGCGCAGGAGATGATGGCGATTGGTCCAAACGATGGCGACGAAAAGATAGCTCACTGCGTAGCTTAGCCATGTGGGCCAGAGCGAAAGAAGCGCCCTGAAGGTGGGGAGTTCCGGCGGACGCAGGTCCGGAACCAGCACCGTGATAAGGACGGCAAACACGCCGTCGGAGAACGCGCTCAGTCGCTCCGGGGTCGCTCTGGCATGCAGCACGGTTGGACCCTTTGCAGTGCATTGCCGCTGAGTCGGACATCGCGGTCAGCGGGCGGCGGCAGCGGCACAAGGCCGGCAGCACGCCGCGCCATCTCAGCCGCCCGGTCGGCGTGCCCCGCCCCCCTCGGCGCCGTCGCGCACGGTGAAGGGCAGGGATCCCTCGGTAACCTCGCCATCCGTGAACGACCGCACCATCCAGCGCAGCTCGTAGTCGCCGGGCTCCAGCATCGGCGCGATCGCGAACAGCACTTCCGGCGCAGCGTTCAGCGTCGGGTGCAGCACCTCCACCGGCTGGCCGCCCCGCGCAATGACGAGGCTGGAGCGGTAGTGGTCCACCGGGCCGGCGAAGCGGACGAAGACGTCATTGGGCCCGCGCCCGACGACGCCGCCCGGCGGCGGCTGCGACGCCACGACCCGGGGCGTCTCCGCCGCGGCGCGGCCGGCACCGCCCGCCAGCGCGGGGGCGAGGAGCAGGCCGAGCGCCGCGACGGCCATGGCGATAGCGCGCATGCTGTCCTCCTCCGCTCGTGCCTCAGCGGTCCGGATGATTGTCGCGCAGATGCAGGTGCCGACGCGAGCCGGCAAGGCTGTGTTCCCCCCCAATCGGCACGTCCGGCAGGCGGCCGAGCGGGAGCGCCGGGCAACCTCGCCCGCGCGGAGTTCCGGAGGGACTGTGCGGCTTGGATTCGGAGGCCATGCGCGGCGGGCGGGGGGCGGACCGCGCCTGCCCGCCGCCCGCCGCTCAGAACACGTAGTGCAGCACCCGCGCGCCGAACCAGCAGATCGCCAGCAGCACGAAGGTGGCGAAGATGCAGCCGGCAAGCGCGAGCCCGAAGCCCCAGCCGGTCACCCGGTTGTCGTGCTCCAGCAGCCCGAGCGCCATGACGATGTTGCCGAAGGCGGGCGGCCCGTTCGTCCCCGGGCCCGGCAGGATCAGCATCAGCGCCACATAGGCGGTGAGCCAGCCGAACAGCCGGTCGCCCGCCGGGGAGGTGAAGAAGCCCGGCCGCGGCCGCACGAAGCGCTCCACCTTGCGCAGCCAGCGGGAGGAGGCACCCGAGAGCCGCAGCAGGTCCTCCCGCCCTATGCTCTGCCGCGCCAGGAAGCGTGGCAGGGTGGGGACGCGCCGCCCGAGCCCCATCTGCACGCCGAGCACGAAGACCGGCAGGCCGAAGACGGAGGCCATGCCCGGAATCATGGCCGGCAGCAGCAGCAGCAGGATCAGGAGGCCGAAGCCGCGGTCGCCGAAGGCCTCCGCCATCTCGCCCAGGGTGATGCGCTCGCCCGGGCAGCGTGCCGCGACCTCGGCCACGATGCGCGAGATGGGCGCGCCCTGGGTGTCGCCGGACGCCTCGGGCGGGTCGGCGGCAAGCGGGATCTCCAGATTGCCGTCCATGCCCGCGACCGGTCCTCCTCCATGCCCCGCCCCCGCCGGGCCTCGTCGCCCTGGCGGATACATTCCGTCATTTAGCGGCAAAACCCCTGCCCCCGCCAGCACCGCGCGGTGGTGTCCCGATCCCGAAGTTCGCCGCCAGTGCGGCGCCCTTCGGACCGGGACACCGGTCCTTGTCTTCAGTGGCCTGCTGATCCGTTCCGTTCGCTGCGTAGCAGCAAACCTCCGGGGGCAGGACTCTAGCCTCTCGGTGGCCTGCTGATCCGCTCCGTTCGCTGCGAAGCAGCAAACTTCGCGGGCAGACACCAGCCTGTGTTTTCCGTGGCCTGCCGGTCCGCTCCGTTCGCTGCGTTGCAGCGAACTTCGCGGGCAGGACACTGGGCGGGCAGGACATTAGAGATGCCTGCCCCCATCCACCAGGATCGCCGTCCCGGTGGTCAGCCGGAGATGGGTCACGGCGGCGAGGATCGCCAGGGCC
>DASQVL010000038.1:0-5065 GCA_035640795.1 Crenalkalicoccus sp.
GCGCCGTCTCGGACGGGCGGGCGCCGCTGCTCTCGGCGAAGCAGGCGAGGCCGATGCCGTGCCGGCGGCCATCCGGCCCAGGCCGGCCGGCCTGCGCCTTCAGTTCCGCGTAGCCCAGCGCCTCAAGCGCGGTGCGCAGCCCCTGCGGGAAGTCGCCGTTGTCGAAGGCGGAGGGCGGCTCATAGGGTACAAGCTTGCCGGTGTCGTAGGGCAGCTCCTCCCGCGTCAGCAGGTTGCGCAGGCGGATCTCCGCCGGATCCAGCGGGCACCCCGCTCTTCCCCGGGTACGGCAGCAATCTCGCCAACCGCTACCTTGCCGGCCGCGGCGACCCCGATCGCGCCTTCGCCGAGGCCGACCTCGTCATCCGCCGCAGCTTCCACGCCCACCGCCACGGCGCCGCGCCGCTCGAGACGCGCGGCCTGCTCGCCGTGCCGGAGGCGGACGGCGTGCTGAGGGTCTATGGCGCGACGAAGGTCACGCAGTTCAACCGCCGTGCGCTCGCCCGCATGCTCGGCCGGGCGGAGGACAGCCTCGATCTGGTCGAGGTCGATGTCGGCGGCAGCTTCGGCGCGCGCGGGGAGTTCTATCCGGAGGACTTCCTGATTCCCTTCGCCGCACTCCGCTTCGGCGCCCCGGTGAAGTGGATCGAGGACCGGCGGGAGCACCTCCTGACCTGCAACCACTCGCGGGAGATCGACGCCGATGTCGAGCTCGCGCTCCGGCGCGACGGCAGCTTCCTCGGCCTGCGGGCCACGCTGCGCGCCGATATGGGTGCCTATATCCGCACCAATGGCGGCGTGGTGCCGGCCAAGGCCGGCCAGTTCCTGCCCGGCCCCTACCGCATCCCGCATGTCGCGCTGACGGTCGAGAGCTGGTTCACCAACAAGACGCCGATCGGCACGCTGCGCGGCCCCGGCCGCTACGAGACGCATTTCTTCCGCGAGCGGCTGATCGACATCGCTGCGACCGATCTCGGCCTGGATCCCGCGGAGATCCGCCTGCGCAACCTGCTGACGCCGGAGGAGATGCCCTACGACACCGGCAGGCTGGTGCCCTATGAGCCGCCCTCCGCCTTCGACAGCGGCGACTTCCCGCAGGGGCTGCGCACCGCGCTCGAGGCGCTGGGTTATGCGGAACTGAAGGCGCAGGCCGGCAAGCCCGGGCCGGATGGCCGCCGGCACGGCATCGGCCTCGCCTGCTTCGCCGAGAGCAGCGGCGCCGGCCCATCCGAGACGGCGCGCGTCACGCTCTGCCCCGATGGGCGGATCGAGGTGGCGACCGGCATCTCCACCTCCGGCCAGGGGCATGAGACCGTGCTGGCGCAGATCTGCGCCGAGTCCTTCGGCGGCGCCGTGCCGCCGCGGGACATCACCATCCTGCACGGCACCGCCAGCATCATGCCGCAGGGCTTCGGCACCTATCACAGCCGCGCCGTCGTGGTCGGCGGAAGCGCCATCCTGCGCGCGGCCGAGGCGCTGCGCGCCCGCCTGCTCGCCGTCGCGGGGGAGCGGCTGCAGCTCCGCGCCGCGGAGCTGACGCTGCGTGAGGGCGGCGTGTGGCGCGAGGGCGGCACCGCGCCGCTTGCCGACATGGCGACCCTCGCCGCCTGGGCGCCTGAGGCCTCGGCCACCGAGACCTTCCCTATGCCGAAGCGCACCTATACCTGCGGCGCGCACGCGGCCCATGTCGCCGTGGATGTCGAGACGGGGCAGGTGGAGGTGCTGCGCTACATCGCGGTCGAGGATGTCGGCCGCGCCATCAACCCGCTGCTGGTGCACGGCCAGGCCGTCGGCGCCGCGGTGCAGGGCATCGGCGCCACCTTCCTCGACGAATACGTCTACGACGCCGAGGGCCAGCTGCTGACCGGCAGCCTCGCCGACTACCTGCTGCCCACCGCCACCTGCTTCCCGCATGTCGAGGCGATCACGCTGGAGGAGGCGCCCTCCGCGCTCAATCCGCTCGGCGCGAAGGGGGCCGGGGAGGGTGGGATCGTCGCCTGCGGTGCCGCCATCGCCAATGCGGTCGCCAGCGCCCTGGGCGCCGATGTCACCGTCCTGCCGCTCAGCCCGGACCGCGTGCTGCGGCTGATCCCCGAGGAGGCTGCGGCGACATGACCGCCGGCCCGATCGACGCGCACGCCCACATCGTCCCCGACTCGCTGATTGCCGCCACCCGCGCGCGGGGCGAGGCGCTCGGCGTCACCTACGCACCGCCGCCCGCCGGCGGGGCGCCCGCGCTGCTCTTCGCGGATGGCACACGGCTCCGTCCCTTCTTCGCCAAGCTGGCCGAGCCCGAAGCCGAGCGGATGGCGAGCATGGCGGCGACGGGGCTTGCGCGGCAGGTGCTCTCCGCCTGGACCGACATGCTGGGCTTCGGCCTGGCGCCGGCCCAGGCCGTGGCCTGGCACCGCGCGATGAACGAGGCCTTCGCCGATCTCTGCCGACGCAACCCGGGGCGCTTTTCCTTCCTGGCAACCGGCGCGCTGCAGGACCCGCAGGCGGCGGCGGCCGAGCTGCGCCGGGCGGTGCGGGAGGACGGGGCGGTCGGCGCGGCCGCGCCCGCCAATTTCGCCGGGGTCAACATTGGCGAGTTGGAGCTCGACCCCTGGTGGGCGGCGGTGGAGGAGACGGGCCGCCCGGTGCTGGTCCACCCGGTGGACCTCGCCCCGGGGCCGCGCGTGCGGCGCTGGGGGCTGGCGCAGGTCGCCTCCTACACCTTCGACACCACGCTGGCCGCGGCCAGCCTGATCCATATGGGCGTGCTGGACCGCTTCCCCGGGCTCCGCGTGTTCCTGCCGCATGGCGGCGGCGCCTTCGTCTGGCTCTCCGGCCGCCTGGACTGCATGGCCGGCCGCGTGCCCGCGGAGCTGCGCGGCGCGGCACAGCGTCCGCCCTCCCGCTACCTCGACCGCTTCCTGTTCGACAGCATCCTGCACGACCCGGCGCTGCTGCGGATCCTCGTCGGGCTGGTGGGGGCGGAGCGGGTGATGCTCGGCACCGATGACGGCTTCCCGCCCGCCGATCGCGACCCGCTGGGCACGCTGCGCGCGGCCGGACTGCCGGAGGCGCAGACGGCCGCCATCGCCGCCGGGAACGCGCGTGCCGCCTTCGGCCTATGGGGCGCGAACGCCCGTCACGCGGACGATCTCCCGCCAGCGCGGCACCTCTGACCGGAAGAAGGGCTGGAAGCGGTCCGGTCCCCAGCCGACCAGCTCCAGCCCCTGCGCCGGCAGCACGCCTTGCAGCTCCGGCGTGGCGAGGCCGGCCTGCATCGCGCGGTTCAGGCGCGCGACCACCGGCGCGGGCGTACCCGCCGGCAGGAAGGTGCCGAACCAGGCGCTGAAGTCGAAGTCGGGGTCGCCCAGCAGCTCGGAGACGGTCGGCAGGTCCGGCATCAGCGAGATGCGGCGCGACGTCGCCGCGGCCAGCCGCTTCACCGCCCCGGACTGGATGTGCGGCACCAGCGCCGGGATCTGGTAGGACAGCATGTCGGTCTCGCCGCCCAGGAAGTCGGCCAGCGCCGGGCCGAAGGCGCGGTAGGGCACGTGCTCCAACGGCGCGTGCTGGCGCACCCGCAGCACCTCCCCCACCAAGTGGGAGGTCGTGCCGAGTCCGCCCGAGATGAAGGTGGAGCGCCCCTGCCGCCGCGCATAGTCGAGATAGCCCGCCAGCGAGTCCACCGGCAGCCCGGCATGCACGACGATGATGTTGGGCGCGTTGACCAGCAGCGTAAGTGCCTGGAAATCGTTCAGCAGGTCGTAGGGCAGCCGGTCCACCATGGCGGCTGAGACGGCGTGGCTGGCGACGGTGCCGAGGCAGATGGTGTATCCGTCGGCCGGCGCGTGAGCGACCACTTCCGCGCCGATCACGCCGCCAGCGCCGGGCCGGTTCTCCACGACGATGGGTTGGCCGAGCGCGTCGCCTGCGGCCTTGGCGAGGTGGCGGGCGATGATGTCGGCGGTCGCGCCCGGCCCGAAGGGCACGACGAGCCGCAGCGGCCGATCGGGAAAGGGGGCCTGCGCACGGGCGAGGCGCGGCGCCGCCAGTGCCGCGCTCAGCCCACCAAGCAGCGCGCGGCGCGGGTGGTGCAGGCTCACCCTTCGTCCCTCGCGGGGTTCACCAGCGCAGTCTTGCCGGACAACTGCATGTCCATGCGACGCTCCATCGCCGTCCTGCGCTGTGCCGCCACCTGTTCCATGAGCGTAAGTCGCCGCGGGCGGCACGCGCAAGCCGCGCCCGGTCAGCCGGCACGCCAATGGATCGACGACGCGGGGACGGTGCCGGCGCGGATCCTGCGCCCGATCGCCTCGAGCAGGCCGGGGCGGTCGCGGCCGCCATGCGCGCCGGCAGACTGCACGGTGCGCACGCGATCGCCCGGGCCGCTTCTTGCTCATCGAACTCGTCGGGGCTCCGGCGGCCATGCTAGTGTCCTGCCCGCGAAGTTCGCTGCTTCAGCAGCGAACGGAGCGGGCCAGCAGGCCACTGAAAACAATGGCTAGTGGACCGAGAACGAAGTCCGAAGGACTTCGAAATCGGGACACTAGACGCCGGCAGCGCCGGCTGGGCCCGGCAGCCCACCATCCGGGGAGTGTTCTTTCTGCGTTCACCGGTCCGCTTGAGGCAGGGCAGGGAATCCTTCCCCCCAGACCCCGCACTCCCCTCCTCTTGCGTCTCTGGCCGAGTCGCGGCGGCAAGCTGGCGCGCAACGCCGCTCCTTGCCGCGCTCGCGCTGCTCGGCGCCTGCGTGGGGAAGCCGCCCGCATCGGCGCCGCAGGCCCGCTACGTCATCGGCACGCCCTATCGCATGGGCGGCGTCTGGTCCTACCCGCGCGAGGACTTCGCCCTGGTCGAGACCGGCTATTCCGTGGTGGTGCCCGATACGAGGTCCGGCCGCATCACCGCCGATGGCGAGGCCTGGGACCCCGGCGCGCCGCTCGCCGCGCACCGCACGCTGCAGCTCCCCGCCATCCTGCGGGTCACCGCGCTCAAGACCGGGCGCAGCCTCGACCTTCGCGTCATTGACCGCGGCCCGGTTGAGCCCGGCCGCATCCTCGGCCTCTCCCGC
>DASQVL010000039.1:0-2529 GCA_035640795.1 Crenalkalicoccus sp.
CACCTCCAGCCCCTGCACCGATTCCCGGAAATAGGTCTCGAACACCGCCTCATTCCGGTCGAGCCGGCCGGACGTCAGGAACAGCACGAAGCCGAGGCCGAGCGCGAGCCCGGCCAGCACCAGCACGCCGACCCGCAGGTAGAGAGTGCGCGGCTCCGGCATTCAGGCCAGCACCTCACGGCGGAAGAAGGCGCGGACGATCGGGTGGTCGCTATGGTCGCGCAGCTGCCGCGGATCCCCTTCGGCGATGACACCCTTAGCCGCGCGGTCGAGCATGATGCAACGGTCGCCGATCGCCAGGATGGATTGCAGCTCGTGCGTCACCACGACGAAGGTGGTGCCGAGCTCCCGCGCGAGGCCCTTGATCAGCGCATCCAGCCCGGCCGAGGTGATCGGGTCGAGCCCGGCCGAGGGCTCGTCCAGGAACAGGATGGGCGGGTCGAGCGCCATGGCCCGGGCGATGCCCGCCCGCTTCGCCATGCCACCCGAGATCTCGGCGGGCAGCCGCCCCGCGGCGTCGCCGAGGCCGACCAGGCCGAGCTTGGAGCGGGCGACCATCGCGCGGGCTTCCGCCGGCAGGCGGGTATGCTCCTCGAGCGGGACCTCCACATTGCCCGTCAGGGTGAGCGAGCCGAACAGCGCGCCCGACTGCCACATCACGCCGATCCGCCGGAGCAGCGCGCGGCGCTCCTCCCCGGCCAGGCCGGTGATGTCCTCGCCCAGCACCTGGATGTTGCCATCGGCGGGCGTCAGCAGGCCGATCATGTGCTTGAGCAGGGTGGACTTGCCGCAGCCCGAGCCGCCGAGGATGACGAAGACCTCGCCGCGGCGGACCTCGAAGGTGACGTGCTCGAAGATCGTACGGTCGTCGAAGCGCGCGGCGAGGTCGCGCACGCGGATCACCGCGTCCCCGCTCACAGGCCGAGCCGGAAGAACAGCACGGCGAAGAGACCGTCCAGCACGACGATGCCGACGATGCCGCCGACCACCGCGGCGGTCGCGGCATCGCCCACCGCGCGCGGGCCGCGCCCGGCACCGAGCCCCGCCCGGCAGCCGACCAGGCCGATGGCCAGGCCGAACACCGCTGCCTTCACCAGCCCGCCCACCAGGTCCTTCACCTTGAGCGCGCCCTGCAGCTGGTGCAGCACGGCAACCGGCGGGAAGCCAAGCGTCGCCATGACGCCGCCCATGCCGATGAGGCCGGCGAGGTCGAGCACCAGGGTGAGCACCGGCATGACCAGGGCGGCGGCCAGGATGCGCGGCAGGACGAGCCAGGCCACCGGCTCGATGCCCATGACGCGGAGCGCGTCCACCTCCTCATTCACCACCATCGTGCCGAGTTCCGCCGCATAGGCCGAGCCGGTGCGGCCGGCGAGGATGACGGCCGCTATCAGCGGCCCGAGCTCCCGGAGAAGCGAGATGCCCACGAGGTTCGGCACGAAGATCTCGGCGCCGAATTGCCGCAGCGGGATGGAGGACTGGAAGGCGAGGATCAGGCCGATCAGGACGCCGAGCAGCAGGCCGAGCGGGACGGCGCGCAGCCCGGCCTCGTCCAGGTGGCGCATCAGCTCCCCGAAGCGGAGGCGCGAGGGATGGCGCAGCGTGCCCGCGCCGGAGACCACCGTCTCGCCCAGGAAGCCGACCTGGCCGGCGACGCTCTCCGCCTGCTCGACCGCGGCCTCGCCGATCAGGGCGACCCAGGGCAGATGGGGCGCTTCGGCGGGGCGGCCGGGGCCAAGGGAGCGGCGCGTGCGGTCGAGCACATCGCGCAGCACGGGGTCGTCGGGGCCGCGCCAGCGCGCCTCCGGCACCGCCTGTTCCAGGCGCAGCAGCAGGACGGCGCCGGCGGTATCCAGGGATTCAAGACCGGTCAGGTCGAGTTCCAGCGCGGCGGCATGGGCGGTGCTGCGGACAGCGTCCGGCCAGGCCTCGGCGGCGGCGGCGGCATCCAGACGGCCGGTGGCGACCAGCCGGAGTCCGGAGGCCTGGGGCGTGATGTGGAGCGGCACGGGGGCCAAGTTGCGCAGCCGGGGCGGCGGCGCAAGCGGGCTGATTGGGCTGGCGCGGGGGTGGCCCTTGGGGTGCGAAGATGCGCAGCCTCGCTGCGTCCTGGGGCACGGCCCGACGCTCGACGCAAGCCGGGCCCGCTCAAGCCGATCGCAGCGCGTGGATCAGCACCGCCGCGGCAGCCGCCACGTTCAGGCTCTCCACCGCGCCGGAGCCCGCCAGCGTCACCGCCGCCTCGCAGGCCGCGCGCGTGCGCTCCGGCAGCCCCTGCTCCTCATTGCCCAGCACCAGCGCGATCGGCCGGTCCCGCGGCAGCGCCTCCGGCGGCGCGCCGCCTGCCGCGACCGCGGCGACCGTCAGATAACGTCCCCGCATGCCGCGCAGCAGCGGTCCGATGGCGCGGGCGCGCAGCACCGTCAGATGCTCGAGCCCGCCCTCCGAGGTGCGGAAGGCGGCGTCCGAGAGATCCGCCTGGCGCGGATCCTCCGAGAGGATCAGCGCGCCGCAGCCGAAGAAGGCGGC
>DASQVL010000040.1:0-3734 GCA_035640795.1 Crenalkalicoccus sp.
TGTACGCGCTGTCGCTCGCCGAGGGCGGGCATGGCCGGCTCTCCCGCCTGGCCTCCGTCGCCGCGCTCGGCGGCAGCCTGCTGTTCCGCATCGCCATCCTGGGGGCCGGCGCCGCCTCGGCGCGCCGGCCGGAGACCAGCCTCCGCTTTGCCCAGCCGGACAACCTGCCGCGCGTCGCGCCGCCGGCGCGCCGGCGACGCGTGACCCGGCGGGGTTGATGTCGCGCGGCAGCTTCGTCCCCGCGGGTCCGACAGGCTCGCCGATCATGCCGCGCGGCGAGGCGGGCGCCGGGACGCGGCGGAGCCCCGCACCTCTTCATGAGGCGTTATGTCGGCGAGGACTCGCGCCAGCCGGATGCGTGTCGCCTCCGTCGCCCGCATCAGCGGCAGGCGTGGCGTAGGATCGCACAAGCGCAGCAGGCCGAGGGCAGCCTTCACCGGGACCGGGTTCGTCTCGCAGAACAAGGCAGCATCGAGAGGTGCAAGGCGGTCGCGGATCTCGGCAGCACGATCCAGATCCCGCTCCGCCCACGCATGCTGAAGCGCGGCGCAAAGCGCCGGCGCGACATTCGCCGTCACGGACACGCAGCCGACGCCGCCCATGGCGAGATGCGCCAGTGCTGTCGCATCCTCGCCGGAGAGCTGTGGGAAGTCTCTGCCGCAGAGCCGGGCCAGGCGTGGCGGCCGGGCCAGGTCACCGCTCGCATCCTTCACCGCGGAGACGGCATTGCGTTCGACCAGGCGCGCAATCGTCTCGTCCGCGAAGGCGACTCCGGCTCGGGACGGAACATCGTACAGGATGACGGGCAACCCGCTCGCCACGGCCACGGCCCGGACATGCGCCCGCAGCCCTTCCTGGTCAGGCTTCACATAGGGCGGCGCCGAGACCAGCAGGGCCGCGGCGCCACAAAGTCCGGCAGCCTGCGCCAGCGCCACGGCAGCCTCGGTGCACGGCGCGCCGACACCGGCAATGACCGGGACAGTGCTGCCAACGGTCTCGACAACCGTGCGGACCGCATGGCTGTGTTCCTGTGCACTCAGGGCCGGGCCCTCGCCGGTGCTGCCACAGACGACCACGGCCGATGCCCCGCGCGCCACAGCCCGCTCGGCAAGATGGCCGAGCGTCGTCTCGTCGAGCGCCCCACTCTCGGCACGGAAAGGCGTGACCAGCGCCGGGATGGAGCCGCGAAGCGAAAGGAATGACATTGGGCCTGCCTCCAAGGATTACGCGCTGCCGTTCCCGTGAACGGACGGGCGCGAGGGCGGGTGCAGGGGCGGGAGAAGACAGACGAGCAGCAGGTCGCCCTCAGCCTGGGCACGAAGTCTGATCCGCTCGAAGCCATAGGCGCGCAGGCGATTGACGAGCGACCGGGCCAGGCTGCGAGCGGCTTGTCCGAGCAGCGAGAGGGCAACACGGCCACCAGACCCGCTGGCGGCCAGGGCGCGCTGGGCGCAAAGGGCGATGGCGACAGCCTCCGTCTCGGAGGCGACCCGCGGCGCCACGACGATTTCGGCGGGGTCCGGATGCGTCGGCGGCCGCACGACCTCGAGAGCGGACCGGCAGCCATGCCGCAATGCGTCGCAAAGCAGATCCGCATTCGGGGCGCCGATGATCAGCACACGATCATCCGGTCGAGCCGCGGCTTCGTCGAGGAGGCTGGCATTGGTGGGAGGAGGGTGTCGCCCGGACTGGGACGATCTCGCCGCACGGCCGTGCGACACGTGGTCACGCTTGAAGGCACCTTTGGCAATTGATTGCATTGAATCCTCCGCCGCCCAGACTTGGTCCGTTCCGGCGTAAAGGCGCCATGTGGGATGGCCATGTGAGATGTAAAAGTCAGGATTCGGCGTGTCGGACAGCGCCGGATCAGGTCCGGGGTTGGACCGATGGCGACGCACAAGGCAGTGCGTCGACGGCACCGACGCCGGTCCTTCGGTGACGCGCCTCGTCAATGGCTGGCCCGACAGTCGCATCGACGAACTCATGCCCTGGCGTCGGGCGGCCGGGGAAACAGCCGACCGTCAAGCGCAGGCGGGGTGCATCCGCAGGCCTCGCTTGTCATGAACCGGACATCCTCCCGTCCTCACCTCGGCCGATCCGTCTCATGCGCGCTGACTCATGGGCGCTGACGGCGAACAAGCGGCTTGACGGGCGTGATATGCACGGATATACATATACACGGACATGCACTTAAATCCCTTCGAGACGCTCGCCGATCCCACCCGCCGCTGCATCGTCGAGGCGCTGCGCGACGGCGAGCGGCAGGTCAACGACATCGTCCGGCACGCCGGGATCCACCAGTCCGGTGTGTCCCGCCACCTGCGGATCCTGCACGACTCGGGATTCGTCTCGGTGCGAAAGAACGGGCAGCGCCGCCTCTACGCGCTCCGGCCGGAGCCCTTTCGCGAGCTCGAGGCGTGGCTCGCGGGCTACCGGCTTCTGTGGGAAGCCCGCCTCGACCGCTTCGGCGCCGCGCTCGAGGAACGACGCAAGGACCGCGGCGCCACCAGAAAGGAGCCACGCAAATGAGTGACACGAGCACATCCGCAGCAACCGATACGCCTCAGGCGAAGCTGGTCATCGAGCGCACCTACCCCGTGCGGATCGAGGAGTTGTGGGAGCTGTGGACGACGCAGGCGGGCTTCGAGTCGTGGTGGGGCCCCGAGGGCTTTCGCGTGGAGGTCCACGCCCTGGAGGCGCGCGCGGGCGGCGCGCTCGAGTACGACATGATCGCCGACGCGCCCGACGCGATCGCCGCGATGAAGCGCATGGGCATGCCGCTGTCCCACGCCACGCGCGGACGGTTCACCGAGTTCAAGCCGCTGGAGCGGCTGACGCTCATGCACGTGATCGACTTCATCCCGGGCGTCGAGCCCTATGAGAGCATGATCGAGGTCGACTTCCACGCATCGGGCGACCAGGCGCGGATGGTGGTCACGCTCCACCCTCATCGCGACCCGCACTGGACGAAGATGTCGGCCGAGGGCTTCCGGAGCCAGCTCACGAAGCTCGACAAGCGGTTCGGCGGCCCGGGGCGATAGCCCCGGCACCGCCGCCGGGGCGACGCACTGCGCCGGAGCGTCGCCACTTTCGGGCGTCGGCCGCCGTCGCTGCCCGCAGCGTGCGTCGCGGGCGGGTCGCTGCTCGCCACGCCGGCTCGCTGCAGGCAATGCCGGGCACCCGGACGGCGCCCGCCCTCGCTTTCGGTCGACCTCGGCGAGGCCCCGAAGGTCAGGCAGCGACGCGAAGGGCCTCGGCACCCCGCTTGCGGATTTTCCGCGCGAGCACCGCGCCGGGATCCACTCCACCGAGCCCATCGAGCGGCTCAACGCTGTTGAGAGAGCCCAGGAGCCGAAGCTGTTCACGCCCTCGCGCGGCCCAGGGGATGGCATAGGAAAAAAGACCTTGCCTTTCCGATCCGATCGGCGCAGCCTGGACCCCCGACCGCGCGAGGCCCCATGCGCCGCTTCACCCCCCGCCGCCCCTGGGTCCCTCTTGCCGACGCCGAATGGGACGCCCTCGCCCCCTTCCTCACCCGCGCCGAGGGCACCCCCGGCCGCCCCCTCGCCACACCTCTCCGCACCCGCCTCGACGCCATGCTCCGCATCGCCTGCACGGACGCGCCCTGGCACGCCCTGCCGCCCGGCTACGGCAAGGGGGAGACCGTCGCCCGCCACTTCCGCCGCCTCGCCCATGCCGGCCTCTGCGCGAGGCTGCTGGAAGCGCTGGCCGAT
>DASQVL010000041.1:0-5334 GCA_035640795.1 Crenalkalicoccus sp.
CGAGCGGCGCTGGAACGCCGCGCCGGCGGATGGCGGCGCGCTGCAGGTCTGGCGCCAGGTGCGCGGCGTGATGGAGCGCCACACCCTCTCCGCCGCCGCGCTGCGCAGCGCCGAGGCGCGCTGGCTGGACGAGCGGCGCGACCTGCTGGCGCGCGAATACGGCGCCGGCGCCGTGCTGGTGCTGGACGGGGCGGAGCACCCGGTCGCCGGCCCGGTCGCGGCCTTCGAGCGCATCCTGGCGCAGGGCCGCAGGGGGCTGACCATCCAGCGCTTCAAGGGCCTGGGCGAGATGAACCCGGAGCAGCTCTGGAAGACGACGCTCGATCCCGCGATGCGGACGCTGCTGCGGGTGCGCGTGGAGGATGTGGAGGATGCCGAGCAGGTCTTCTCCACGCTGATGGGCGACGTCGTGGAGCCGCGGCGGGAATTCATCACGACGAACGCGCTGAAGGTGGCGAACCTGGACGTCTGATACCGGGCTCTACGGCTCCGCCTCCCGATCCACGGCACAGGCCTCCGCCCGCCGCTGCAGGTACGCGCTCCGCAGCACCGCATACCCGTCCAGCGACTCCGCCGCGATCCGCGCCAGCTCCGGATCCGCCTCCACATACCCCACCAGCGCATCTCCGCCGCTCCAGGCGAGATACGCATCCGGCCCGATGGCCTGGGACAGCGCCACCCCGGCCGCCGCCGTCGCCGCCGCATCGCGCAGCGTGGAGGGACCGAGCAGCGGCAGCACCAGGAAGGGCCCACTCGGCGCACCCCAGGCGCAGACAGCGTCCGCGACGCCGAAGGGCCGGCGCGGGAAGCCGAGCTCCGCCGCCCGGTCGTGCAGCCCGCCCCAGCCGAGCGTCGAGTTGATGCCGAAGCGCGCCACGGCATTGGCGGCGATGCCCAGCTCGCCGGCGGCCAGGCCGCTTGCGGCGGTGATCGGTTCGCGCAGGTTGGCGGCGGCATTCG
Source organism: Crenalkalicoccus sp. (assembly GCA_035640795.1). Taxonomy (GTDB): domain Bacteria; phylum Pseudomonadota; class Alphaproteobacteria; order Acetobacterales; family Acetobacteraceae; genus DASQVL01. The sequence continues at coordinate 961 of DASQVL010000041.1, forward strand.
CCACCTCCTGCCGCAGCTCGGCCGGCACCTGCGCGCGGTAGAGCGCGGCCAGCGGGTGCAGCACTCGCGCGCGGACCAGCTCGTTGAAGGCGTGGACGCGCCGGTTCACCGGCTCCAGCGGATCGGGGGCGGCCGCCGCACGCCCGGCGCCCGGCAGCGCCAGACAGAGGGCGAGCGCCACGGCAGACCGGAACCGCATCGGCACCACTCCCCGGCCGCAGCGGGAAGGCAGCCCGGCCCCGCGCGGGGGCCGGGCCGCGCCATCTCAGATGGAGGCGCTCGTCGGCCGCGTCACCGGCGCCTCGCTCGTATCCGCCGCGAAGATGTCGCGGTCCTTGGTCTCCGGCACGAAGAACAGGCCGATGACGACAGTGCCCAGCGCCACCACCACCGGGTACCAGAGCCCGTAATAGATGTCGCCCGTCTGGGCGATCATCGCGAAGCTCGTCGCCGGCAGCAGCCCGCCGAACCAGCCATTGCCGATGTGGTAGGGCAGCGACATGGAACTGTAGCGGATCCGCGTCGGGAACAGCTCGACCAGCGCCGCCGCTATCGGCCCGTAGACCATGGTCACGTAGATCACCAGCAGCGTCAGGATGCCGATCAGCACGGCCGGCTGCTCGCGGAAGATGTCGAAGGGCCCCGACATCTTCACGACCGTCGGGTTGGAGGCCGCCGGGTAGCCCGCCGCGCTCAGCGCCGCCGACAGCTCCCTGGTGAAGGCCGCGCCGGCCGCGGCGCGCTCGGCCGGCGGGAGTTCCCGCAGCGACGGCGCCTGCACGGTCCGGTCGGCCACCCGCACGATGGCGCCGGGCTGGCCCGGCACCGCCTCCACCGAATAGCCGACCGAGGCGCGGGCGAGCGCGCCCTTGGCCACGTCGCAGGCCGAGGTGAAGGTCGCCGTGCCCACCGGGTTGAACTGGAAGGAGCAGTTGGCCGGGTCGGTCTGCACCACCACCGGGATGGTCTCATGCGCCCGGGCAAGCGCCGGGTTCGCCTGCTCGGTCATCAGCTTGAAGAGCGGGAAGTAGGTCAGCGCCGCGATCAGGCAGCCGCCCAGGATGATCGGCTTGCGGCCGATCCGGTCGGACAGCCAGCCGAACAGCACGAAGCCGCCCGAGCCCAGCAGCAGCGCCCAGGCGACCAGCAGGCTGGCCGTGAACCCGTCCACCTTGAGCACGGAGCCGATGTAGAACAGGGCGTAGAACTGCCCCGTGTACCAGACCACCGCCTGGCCGGCGACCAGGCCGAGCAGGGCGAGCAGCGCCACCCGGGCGTTCCGCCACTGGCCGAAGGCCTCCGAAAGCGGGGCCTTCGAATGCGTCCCCTCGGCCTTCATCCGCCTGAAGGCCGGGCTCTCCTCCAGCTGCAGGCGGATCCAGACGGAGATCGCCAGCAGCAGCACGGAGAGCAGGAAGGGGATGCGCCAGCCCCAGTCGTTGAAGGCCTGGTCGCCGAGGGCGAGGCGGGTGAACAGGATCACCAGCAGAGAGAGGAGCAGGCCCGCCGTCGCGGTGACCTGGACGAAGCTCGTGTAGAAGCCGCGCCGCCCATGCGGCGCATGCTCCGCGACATAGGTCGCGGCCCCGCCATACTCGCCGCCCAGTGCCAGGCCCTGCAGCAGGCGGAGTGCGATCAGGATGACCGGGGCGAGGATGCCGATGGCCTCGGCCGTCGGCATCAGGCCCACCAGGAAGGTGGAGGAGCCCATGATCATGATGGTGATCAGGAAGGTGTATTTCCGCCCGACGAGGTCGCCCAGCCGCCCGAATACCAGCGCGCCGAAGGGCCGCACCAGGAAGCCGGCGGCGAAGGCCAGCAGGGCGAAGATGTTGCGCGTGCCTTCCGGGTACTGGCTGAAGAACTTGGCGCCGATGATCGCCGCCAGCGAGCCGTAGAGGTAGAAGTCGTACCACTCGAAGACCGTTCCGGCGGAGGAGGCAAGGATAACTTTCCTCTCCTCGCGGGTCATCGGCTGGACCACACGGTCCGTGGCCGGGGTCGTGGCGCTCATGGCAGCGTTTGCTCCCTATCCTGCCGGGGTCGCGGCATGCGCCGCGCCCCGAACATCCCGAACGTGAAAGGGAGGAATACCCGAGCCTCGCGATTTGGAAAGGGGCGACCGGAACGGTCAGGCCGTTTCGGCGGGAATGTGACTGCGGCCTGGTGTCCTGCCCGCGAAGTCCGCCGCGCTTCGCGGCGGCGGAGCGGATCAGCAGGCCACTGAAACCGAAGGCTAGCGAACCGAGAACGAAGTCCGAAGGACTTCGGAATCGGGACGCTAGTGTCCTGCCCACGAAGTTCGCTGCTTCAGCAGCGAACGGAGCGGACCAGCAGGCCACTGAAAACCAAGGCTGGTGTTCCGATCCGAACGACGCCGCACTGGCCCGCGAAGTTCGGAACCGGGACACCAGGGGCCGCTACTTCGTTACGAAGGCCTTTTCCAGCACGTAGGTGCCCGGCTCGGCGTTGGAGCCCTCGACGAAGCCCCGCCCCTCGAGCAGCGCCTTCATGTCGGCGTTCATCGCCTCCGACCCGCAGAGCATCACCCGGTCGGATTCGGGCGAGAGGGAGGGAAGGCCGAGATCGGTGAAGATCCGCCCGGATTCGATCAGCGTGGTGATCCGCCCCCGGGTCGGGAAGGGCTCCCGCGTAACGGAGGGGTAGTAGATCAGCCGGTCCTTCACGAATTCGCCCAGCAATTCGTGTTCGGGCAGCGCCTCGGCGATCATCTCGCGGTAGGCGAGCTCGCTTGCCTGGCGGACGGTGTGGGCCACCACCACCCGCTCGAAGCGCTCATAGACCTCGGGCTCGCGGATCAGCGACAGGAAGGGGGCGATGCCGGTGCCGGTGCCGAGCAGCCAGAGGGTGCGGCCGGGCAGCAGGTTCTCGACCAGCAGGGTCCCGGTGGGCTTGCGGCCGATCAGCACGGTGTCGCCCACCCGGATGTGCTGCAGGCGGGAGGTGAGCGGGCCGTTGGCGACCTTGATGGAGAGGAATTCCAGCTCCTCGTCCCAGGGCGGGCTCACCATGGAATAGGCGCGGACCAGCGGCTTGCTCCCCGCCATCAGCCCGATCATGGCGAACTGGCCGGCCACGAAGCGGAAGCCGGGGTCGCGGGTGCATCGGAAGGAGAAGAGCCGGTCGGTCCAGTGATGGACCCAGGTCACCGTCTCGCCCATGAAGGCGGCGGGGATGGCAGGCTTGGCGGTGGGGGCGAGGGCATCCATGATGGCGCCCATGTGCTGCGCCGCGGCGAAAACCGCAACCGCGGGCCGCGCAACCCCGGCCTGCACCGTTCCGTCAGGTCGCCCGGGGGCTGCGGCCGGGCAGTGCCCGCGGGCCGGCGCCGGGGCGTCGGCGGCGCGGCCAGGGCGGGTTACGCCTCGCCGGCGGGGGGTGAGCCAGTTCCCGAAAGGTCGCCGCTGCCGCTCCCCCGGGCCGCTGCGCGAGTAGAGGCAGGCGGGCGGACGGGCAAGCCGGTCTCGGCAGGCGGGGCGGCGCCGGATAGGATCGCGGCGTGTCGGACGCCCCCCTCGGTCCCCCGGTGGACCCCACCCCCCGCTCCCTGCCCGCCCGCATCCCGCATCGCGGCCGCGCCGTGGTGCTGGAGCCGCTGGCGATCCGCCATGCGGAAGAGCTGTGGCAGGCGGCGCAGGGGGCCGAGGCCTCCTGGACCTATCTCGGCTACGGCCCCTTCGCCGGCGCGGCGGCGATGCGCGCCCATGTCGCCGCCTTCGCCGCCGAACACGACCCCATGGCCTGGGCGGTGCGACCGCACGCCACCGGCACCGCCGATGGCTGGCTGACGCTGATGGACATCCAGCCCGGCAACGCGGCGATCGAGCTCGGCAACATCTGGTTCTCCCCCCGGCTGCAGCGCACCCGCGCGGCGACCGAGGCGATGGCGCTGCTGATGGAAGAGGCCTTCGGCCTCGGTTACCGACGCCTGCTCTGGAAGTGCAACGCGCTGAACGCGCCATCCCGGCGCGCGGCGGAGCGGCTGGGCTTCGCCTATGAGGGCACGCTGCGCGCCCACATGGTCGCCAAGGGACGGCGGCGGGACACGGCGATGTACGCCATGCTCGAGGATGAGTGGCCGGCCCGCCGGGCGGCGCTCCAGGCCTGGCTGGAGGATGCGAACTGGGACGCCGCCGGCCGGCCGCGGCAGCCCCTGGCCCGCGCTGGGGCCAAGCTGCCCGGTTGAGTGCAGCGGCGCGACATGGCTGGCTAACAACACCACCCGGGCGGAGGAACAGGACATGGCGGCAGGCGATGGCGGCAGCGCGGCGTCCGACCCGGTCGGCGCCTTCGTCCCCGGCCCGCGTGCCACCCTGGAGGGCGCGGCGGAAGGCCCGCTCGCCGGCCTCTCCT
>DASQVL010000042.1:0-6877 GCA_035640795.1 Crenalkalicoccus sp.
GCCTTGGCGACCCACATCGTCCCCGAATACATCGAGAAGCCGTAGAGCGAGGGGATGCGGCTGTAGCGCTTCTCGTGCTCCGCGACGAAGGCCCGGGTGGCCGGATTGTCCGAGCCCTCTGCGAAGTGGGCAGCGGAGAACACGCCCTCGCATTCCGGCCCGAGGTTGCGGATCACCGACTGGTCGGTGCAGTTCATCGCGCCCATCAGCGGGATGCGCTGCTTCAGGCCGAAGGCGCTGTACTGTTGCAGGAAGCGCGTGGCGTCCGCCCCGGTCTCCATGGCGAAGATCGCATCCACGCCGAGCGAGGCGAGCTGGCCGAGATAGGGGCTGAAATCCGCGGTGTTCAGCGGGTGCCAGAATTGCTGGGCGATCTGCCCGCCGGCTTCAGTGAAGGTGCGGCAGAAGCCGGCGCATTGCTCGTGGCCGAAGGTGTAGTCCTGGCTGATGGTCGCCACCTTCTTCCAGCCCTGCTTGTACGCCCAGTCGCCGAAGGGGTGGGTGGTCTGGCTCGAGGAGTAGCCCGCCGTGCGGATCACGTTCGGGATGCGGCCACGCTGGGTCAGCTCGTCCGCCGCGATGATCGGGATGAAGTAGGGCTCGCCATTGCCGCGCACATAGCCGGCGACGGCAAGGCCGGTATTGGCCAGCAGGTTGCCCATCAGGAAGTGGGCGCGCGCCTGCTCCACCAGCCGCCGCGCCTTCTGCAGAGCGGTGTCGGGGTTCGATCCGTCATCCTCCGTGCTGAGCTCAACCGGGCGGCCGGCGAACTTCCTGCCCGCCTGGTCCACGTACAGGTTGACGCCGTCCACCATCTCCCGCCCGCCACTGGCGACGACACCGGTGAGCGGCGCCATCAGCCCCATGCGGATCGGCTCGCCCTGCGCCAGGGCGGGGCGCGCCAGCAGCCCCGCGCCGGGGAGGAGGGCGGCGCCGGCGAGCAGGTTGCGGCGGTGGAGCGGCATGGGCGCGGGTCTCCTTGCGATCAGCCCCGTCGCCGGGCGGCGCGGCGGCGCAGCGCGCCGAGGATGCCCTCCGGCGCCAGAAGCATGGTGAGGATGAAGGCGAGGCCGAGCACGGTCTGCCAGCGCTCGGTGTAGAGGCTGACCGTGTTCTCCAGCAGGATCACCACGGCCGAGCCGATGAAGGCGCCGAACAGCGTGCCGATGCCGCCGAGGATCGCCATCAGCAGGCCGGACACGGACTGCGTGAGGGCGACCGAGGACGGGCTGACGAACTCGTTGTAGAAGGCGTAGGCGGCGCCCGCCGCGCCGGCGAAGAGGCCGGAGGCGGTGAAGCCGAGGAAGAGATGCAGCGGCACGTCATAGCCGAGCGCGCGCATCCGGCTCTCACTGTCCCGGATGCCGCGCAGGGTGAGGCCGAAGGGCGAGTGGACGAAGCGCCACATGAGCCAGGCCGCGAGGGCGGCGAAGGCGAGGATGGCCCAGTAGAAGTATTCCCGCGCCGCGATGAAGGCGGGGCGCATCTCCTGCCCGCGCAGCCCGTTCTCGCCGCCAGTCACCGTGGTCCAGCGCAGGCAGACGCCCCAGACGATCATGCCGAGGGCGAGCGTCAGCAGCAGGAAGTAGACGCCGGAGGTCCGCACGGCGAGCAGGCCGAAGATCGCAGCGACGCCGGTTGCCGCCAGGGTGCCGAGCAGGAAGGCCGGCAAGGGCCCGAGCCCCCCATGCGACATGGCGTAGATCACGACATAGGCGCCGACGCCGAAGATCGCGCCATGGCAGAGCGAGGTTCGCCCGACGAAGCCCGCCAGCATGTCGATGGACATGGCCAACACCGCATAGATCAGGATGCGCGTGGCGAGGTCCACCTGATAGGGCGAGAGCAGAAGCGGCAGGGCGGCCGCAGCCGCCAGCAGCACCGCCCAGAGCGCCGGACGCAGCAGCAGCGTCGCGGCCGTGCCGTGCAGGCTGGCCTGTTCCGCGACCGCCATGTCAGGCCGCCCGCCCGAGCAGGCCGAGCGGACGGAAGGCGAGCAGTGCCGCCATCGGCCCGAAGATGACGAAGTAGGCGAGCTCCGGGAACCAGACCTGGCCGAGCGTGTTCAGCGCCGCCACCAGCACGGCGCCGATCGCCGCCCCTTCCAGGCTGCCGCGGCCGCCGATGACGACGACGGCGAGCGAGAAGACCAGGATCTCCGCATCCGCAGAGGGATAGAGTGCGAGGAAGGCGCCGCCCATGGCGCCGCCGAGACCGGCCAGCGCGGCGCCCAGCAGGAAGGTCGCCAGGAAAACACGGCGGATGTTGACGCCCGAGGCCTCCACCATCTCCGGATCGTCCACACCCGCGCGGATCAGCGCGCCGAGCCGCGTGCGATTGAGCAGCAGCCAGAGCCCGACAAAGACGAGCACGCCGGTGGCCAGGACGAAGAGCCGGTATTTCGGATAAAAGGTGCCAGCGACCGGCATGGCGCCGAACAGGGCGGGCGGTGTCGGCACGGTGAAGCTGTCCCCGCCCCAGACGACCAGCATCAGGTCGTCCAGCACCAGCGCGACGCCGAGGGTCAGCAGCACCTGCCGCAGCTCATGCCCGCGCACGAAGCGGAGCAGCCCCTGATTCAGCAGCAGGCCGGCCAGGGCGACGCCGGCGACTGCGGCGGTAAGCCCCGCCGCGAAGCTGCCCGTGGCGGTCGCCGCCGTATAGGCCAGGTACCCGCCGAGCAGGTAGAGCGCGCCATGCGCCAGGTTGACGATGCGCAGCAGCCCGAAGATCAGGGTGAAGCCGCTCGCCACCACGAAGAGCAGCGCCGCGAAGGTCAGCGCGTTGAGGAGCTGGAACGCGTTCACGCCGGTTTCGGGCCGTTCGCCAGGAACCAGTCGCAGATGCCCTCGCCCGTCGTGAACAGCACGTCGTCGCGGCCGGCGATCGCCTCCAGCACCTCCCGCACATAGCGCAGCCGGTGTGGCGCGCCCATAATGTAGGGGTGCAGGACGAGCGCCATGACGCGGGCCGAGCCCTCCGCATCGGCGTAGAGCTGCGCGAACTGATCGAGCGCGCGGTCGCGGTATTCCGACGCCTTGTGGTGCTGGATCAGCATCATCGCGACGTCGTTGCACTCCTGGGTGTAGGGCACGGAGAGGATCGGCCCCGTCCGCGTGCGCAGCCACACCGGCTGGTCGTCCAGCACCCAGTCGCAGACATAGTCGTAGCCCTGCTCGACCAGCACCTCCGGCGTCTCCCAGGTCTCGGTCAGGCCGGGGCCGAGCCAGCCGCGCGGGCGGCGGCCGGTGAAGCCGGCAATCGCCTCCGTGGTGCGGCGGACATCCTCGCGCTCGTTCGGGACCTTCTGCATGTTGCGCTGGGTGAAGCCGTGGCCGATGAACTCCCAGCCTCGCTCCAGTGCCGCCTCGGCGATCGGCCGGTAGGCCTCGATGGCGCTCCCGTTGATGGCGAGCACGCCGGGGATGCGGAAGCGATCAAACAGCTTCAGGATGCGCCAGAAGCCGACGCGGTTGCCGTATTCGTGCCAGGCCCAGTTGGGGATGTCCGGCATCGGCGCGCCGCCGGCGGGCGGCGTCAGCACGGTGCGCGGCATCGTCTGGGTGATGTGCCATTCCTCGATGTTGACGATCACCCAGATGGCGAGCCGCGCGCCGCCCGGCAGGCGGAGCGGCGGGCGCGCCTCTATCGGCGAATAGGCCAGCCGCTCCGTCGGCAGCAGGCCGGGGCGCTCGGTCCCGCTCATGCCTTCGCCTGGCCCTGGTACCAGTCGAGCATCTGCTCGCCATTCCAGTGCAGCACGCCCTCATGCCGGTTCACGTGGTCGTAGAAGGCCTCGAGATACTTGATGCGGTGCGGCTGGCCGGAGATGTAGGGGTGGATAGCGAGCGACATGACCTTCGCGCGCTCCGCGCTCTCCTCGTAGAGACGGTCGAACTGATCGATGGCGCGCTTCAGCAGGTAGTCGCTCTCATGGTGCTGCACGATCATCATCGGGATGTCGTTCAGCTCCACGGAGTAGGGCAGCGTCACCAGCGGCCCATTCGCGGTGCGGATGGTCGTGGGCTCGTCGTCATAGACCCAGTCGCCGATGTACTTGACCCCGGCCTCGGCCAGCAGCTCCGGCGTCTCGTAGGTCTCGGTCAGGCCGGGGCCGAGCCAGCCCACCGGCCGCTTGCCGGTGAAGCGCTCCAGCCGGTCGAGCGAGCGGTGGATCATGGCGCGCTGGTCGGGCTCCTTGTGGATCGGCCCCTGCTCCCAGCTATGGCCCATGAACTCCCAGCCGGCGTCGCGCGCCTGCGCCGCGACCCGCTCGTAATCCTCCACCACGCGGGCGTTGATGGAGAGCGTCGGCGCGATGCCGAGGCGCTCATACAACTTGAAGAAGCGCCAGACGCCGACGCGCATGCCGTATTCATGCCAGGACCAGTTGGGCACGTCGGGCAGCAGCACCTGGCCGGTCGGCGCCGGCAGCACCTGTCGCGCCATGGGCTTCGATATGTCCCAGACCTCCAGGTTCACAATGGTCCAAACGAGGATGCGGGCACCGCCCGGCAACTTCAGCGGCGGCCGGTCCACGATGGCCGAGTAGGGCACGCGCTCGCGCGGCTGCATTGCCATCTCCCCTCCCCTTCAGGCGGCGCGCGCCGCGCCGAGCGCGGCCGCCACCTCCTCCTGCGTCATTACCTGGCCGAAGGCAGTGCCGATGACGCGGAGCGCCGCCGCGTGCAGTTCTGGCCCGTCCATCGTGTCCACGCAGTCCGAGACGACGACGACCGCATAGTCCCGGCAGCAGGCGGCGGTCGCCGTCGCCATGACGCAGGAGTTGGTGTTGACGCCGGTGATCAGCACCGTGTCCACGCCGCGGGCGCGCAAGGTCAGGTCGAGGTCGGTCGCGGTGAAGCAGTCGTAGCGCTTCTTCGCGTCCACGATCAGGTCGCCCTCCCCCAGCACCTCCGGCATCGGCTCGCAGCCCGGCATGCCGCGGAGGTTGTGGGCGAGGACATTGCGCCGCGGGTTGTGCGGGTCCTCGGCGCGGGCGCGCCAAGCGGGGTTCAGCGCGATCTCCGCCGCGTCACGGTAGGTGGCGATGCAATGGGCGACCGGGATGCCCTCGCCGCGCGCCCAGCGCAGGAAGCGCGCATTGGCCGCGGTGACGCGTGCCGCCGCCGCCGCCTCCAGCGGCATGGTGGCAACAGCCGGATCGAGATGCCCGCGATGCAGGTCGATGGCGATCACCGCCGGGCGCGGCTGCCGGACACCGCGGATCACAGCAGCGGGCTCCCGCCGGCGCGCAGCAGGGCGCGCTGGTCGATGCCGAAGCGGTCGGCGAGCCAATCCGCCAGCACTTCCTGCCCGATGGTCGGGTTATCGTGCTGGCAGTGCTCCGCCCCGGTCTCCTCTGGCGAGAGGATGCGCAGCGTAACGTCCACGCCGCGCGTCTTCGCGTCCTCAAAGGCGTAGCGCGCGGCGCTCACCGTCAGCACGTCATGCCCGCCATGCAGGATCAGCCAGGGGCAGCCCATGTTGCCGAGATGTCCTTCCAGCGTGAAGGGCCGCATGCGCTCATGCGCCTCCGCCATGCTGCGCGCGCCGAACACCCAGCGGATATGCGGCGCCAGACCGAAAGCTTCGCCCTTGTCGCCCCACATGGCGTGCACGGACCAGACGGCGCCATGGCTGATGCAGGCGGCGAGGCGATGTTCGTAGCAGCCGGCGCGCGCCGCGTAATAGCCGCCGAGCGAGGAGCCACAGACCGCGATGCGCGCGGGATCGACATCGGCGCGCTGCAGCAGCCAGTCCACGCAGCGCCCGATCGGCACTTCGGTGTCGAAGCGCGTCGGCAGGCGGTGGCGGCGCAGCGTGCCGCCCTGGCCCGGCAGGTCCACCATCAGCACCGAGATGCCGCGCTGTAGGCAGCCATGCGCCTGCATGAACCACATCTCGTCCTTGATCGAGTCCAGGCCGCCCATGCAGATCAGCACCGGCAGCCGCTCCCCCGGGAAGGGCGCGCGGACGAAGTAGCCGCACAGCGGGGCGCCGTTCTCGTAGGGGATGTCCACCACCTCGCCCGGCGGGTTGAGCTGCGCGAGGAAGCGGTGCGAGCACGCTTCCATCGCCTCGAAGGTCGGCAGGCGGCGCGGGTCCTCGGCATCCAGGTGGAACTCCGCCTGGCGGTAGTAGTCGGCGGCGCGCAGCCAGCAATTCATGGCGGTGCGGACATGGCCCGCCGCGGCCTCCGCCTCGGCGCGCGCGCGGTTGCGGTCGGCGATGCGCATCCACTCGGCGTGCCAGCTTTCGAGGTCGCCGGGGATCATGCGGGACGCCGCCTGCATCACCTCGCTGACCGTGCCGCCGCCCTCCTGGGTTTCGCCCAAGGCCCGGCGGAATTGGTAGGAGAGCCAGGGATGCTCCGGCCAGTGATGCCAGCCGAAGGGCTCGTAATGCGGGCCCCGATCGGCGGTGATGCGCTCGATCGCGTTGTCCTCGAGATCCGCCATTCCGCCTCCCGGTGTTGCCGAATGGTGACCGTCGTGCGGCGGACCTGTCAACGCTCCTTGTATCCAATCCGGGGATCCAATTCGGCCGGATGCGCCCGGACCGCCCGGCGATTGTGCATCTGCGCCGGTTATGTATACATCTGCGTCGCGCGATGCCCGACGATCTCGCCCCCGCCCGCCGCCCCGAGGACGCGACCCGCTCGCTCTCCGTCACCGCGCGGCTGCGTGATGGCATCCTCGCCGGCGACCACGCGCCGGGCGAGCACATGCACGAGGTGCGCCTCGCCGAGCGCCTCGGCGTCTCCCGCACGCCGGTGCGCGCCGCGCTGCAGGCCCTCGCCGCGGAGGGGCTGCTCGATTACACGCCGAACCGCGGCTACGTCGTGCGCGCCGTGCCGCTCTCCGAGGCGCTGGAC
>DASQVL010000043.1:0-3201 GCA_035640795.1 Crenalkalicoccus sp.
CGACGCGCAGCTGCTGGAGGCGGCGGGCGAGGCGGTCGCGCTGGTGCCGGGTGCGGAGGCCAATGTGAAGATCACCTTCCCGGAGGATCTCGACCGGGTGGAGGCGCTGCTGATGGCCCGCATGATGCCCCGCATCGGCACCGGCTTCGACGTCCACCGCATCGCCCCCGGGCGGCCCATGGTGCTGTGCGGCGTGACCATCCCCTGCGAGTTCGGCCTCGAGGGCCATTCGGACGCTGATGTCGGCATCCACGCGCTGTGCGATGCGATCTACGGCGCACTGGCCGAGGGCGATATCGGCCGCTGGTTCCCGCCTTCGGAGGCGCGCTGGAAGGGCGCCGACAGCGCGATCTTCCTGCGCCACGCGGCGGAGCGCATCGCCGCGCGCGGCGGCGTGCTGGCCAATGCCGACGTGACGCTGCTCTGCGAGCGGCCGCGGATCGGCCCGCACCGGGAGGCGATGCAGGCGCGGCTCGCCGGGCTGCTCGGCGTCGAGCCGGGGCGTATCGGCGTGAAGGCGACGACGACGGAGCGGCTCGGCTTCACGGGCCGTGGCGAGGGGATTGCCGCGCAGGCGGCGGCGATGCTGCTGCTGGCGGGGTAGGCCCCCATTTCCAGCGAGATACGGACCGTGCCCGCCATGGCGAAGGCCAGGCCGGACAAGGTGCCGTCCTGCGGTGGCGAGGAGGGCCGTAGCGGCCCTACCGCATCCCCGCGCGTTGGAACGCCTCCACGTAGTGGGCCTGCACGGCGGCGTCCTGGATCGGCATCTCCCGCGCGACCCAATCGAGCGTGATGCCCGGCTGCGCCGCCTGCAGCGCCGCCAGCGCCTCCGCCGCCGCCGCGCCCTCCCCCGCCATCGCCGCCGCCGCGGTCAGCACGCGGTGCCCGCCGACGAAATCCGGCCGCGCCCGCACCGCCTCCCGCGCCAGGCGCATCGCGCCCGCATAGTCGCGTGCGGTGAACCGCGCATAGGCACCGATGCCGCTGTAGATCGCCGAGAAGGGATCGCGCGGGCTCAGGCGCAGCGCCCGTTCCGCCGCCGCCACCGCCTCCGCCGGCCGCCCGCAATAGGCCAGCACCAAGCCGTGATAGCCCTGCGCCAGCGCGAAGTTCGGGTTGAGTTGCAGCGCCGTCTCGAAGGCGGCGAGCGAGTCCTCGAAGCGGCGGCGGAACAGGTGCACGCTGCCCAGCGCGTAGTGCGCCCAGGGGTCCTCCCCGTCCGCCGCGATCGCCGCCTGCGCCGCGCGCTCCGCTGCCGGCAGCGCCGCCTCCCGCGCCGCCCAGCCCATATGCGCGCTGAAGGTGTAGCTGGCCGCCAGCACGCCGGAGGCCTGGCCGTAGCCGGGGTCGAGCGCGATCGCCTTCTCGAGCAGCGCCTGCGCGGCCAGCATGTCCTGCCGCGTCACCCGCCAGTAGTGGCCGAGCGCCCGCATCACCAGCTCCCAGGCATCCAGGCTCTCGGGCGGCTTGCGCCGGGCCCGGATGTTCTCGGCGGCGTAGAGGCGGGGCTCGATCGCGGCGACGATCGCCGCGGTGATCTCGTCCTGCACGGCGAAGATGTCGGCCGGTTCGCGGTCGTAGCGCTCGGCCCAGAGATGGCTGCCGGTCGCCACCTCATTCAGCTGCGCGCTGATGCGGAGCCGCCCGCCGGCGCGCCGCACGCTGCCTTCCACCACGTAGCCGACGCCGAGCTCCTCGGCCACCTGCTTCAGGTGCACCGACCGGCCCTTGTAGGTGAAGGACGAGTTGCGCGCGATCACGAAGAACCAGCGCAGGCGGGAGAGCGCGGTGATCAGGTCCTCGCTGACCCCGTCGGAGAAATAATCCTGCCCGGGGTCCCCGCTGAGGTTCAGGAAGGGCAGCACGGCAACTGCCGGCCGGTCGGGCGGCGGCAGCGCGGCGCGCGGCTCCTCGGCCACCTCTACCGGCGCCGCGCCGGGCGGCGCATCCTCGCGCACCCGCACATCGGCCACGAAGCGCAGGCCCTTGCGCGCGACGGTGCGGATCAGCGCCTGCGCCTCCCCGCTGTCGCCGATGGCGCGCCGGGCGGCGTTGATGCGGCTGGTGAGCGTGCTGTCCGAGACGGCGCGCCCGCCCCACACCGCCTCGATCAGGTCGTCCTTGCCGACCACCCGGTCGCGGTTCCGCAGCAGGTAGAGCAGCAGGTCAAAGACCTGCGGCTCCACTGCGACCGGCGCCGGGCCGTGGCGCAGCTCCCTCCGTTCCGGATCCAGGCTGTGTCCCGCGAAAAGGAACTGCACCGCCGCCTCCTGCACCGAAAATCACGCGCGTCTCAGCGACAAATCAAGCACGTCTCAAAGTCTTCGCTGTGCTGCACCGCGCAGACTGCAACCGTTCCCGTCCGCATATGGCGGGTCAAACGGCACCGCGAAAGGAAAGAACATGAGCCGGGCGCTGGCACTCCTCTTTGGCGCGAATTGCTACGCCGCCTTCTTCGTCACCTTCCTCTACGCCATCGGTTTCGTCGCCGACGCCGTGGTGCCGCGCAGCATGAACCGCGGCCCGGCCTCGGCCCTGCCCGAGGCGATCCTGATCGACGCCCTGCTGCTGACGGTCTTCGCCCTGCAGCACAGCGTCATGGCGCGGCAGTCCTTCAAGCGGTGGTGGACGCGCTTCGTGCCGCCGCCGATCGAGCGCAGCACCTATGTGCTGCTCGCCAGCCTGGCGCTCGCCCTGCTCATGTGGCAGTGGCGGCCGATCCCGGCGGTGGTCTGGCAGGTGCAGAACCCGCTCGCCGCGGCGGCGCTGACCGGCCTCAGCCTGGCGGGCTGGCTGCTGGTGCTGACCAGCACCTTCCTGATCAACCACTTCGAGCTGTTCGGCCTGCAGCAGGTAGCGGATTGGCTGCGGCGCCGGCCGGCGCAGCCGGTGCGCTTCCGCACGCCGCTCTTCTACAGGCTGGTGCGCCACCCGATCTATCTCGGCTTCATCATCGCCTTCTGGGCGACGCCGGTGATGACCGGGGGCCACCTGCTCTTCGCGGCGGTGACCACGGCCTACATCCTGGTCGGCATCGCGCTCGAGGAGCGGGACCTGGTCGCGGCGTTCGGCGAGGAATACCGGCGCTACCGCGCCCGGGTGCCGATGCTGCTGCCCTGGCGGCCCGCTCCGGCGCGCCGCGGCCCGGGCAGCCGGGCGCGCGGCGCCACCGACGCCGCGGCGTGAACGGGAGTGGCG
>DASQVL010000044.1:0-2217 GCA_035640795.1 Crenalkalicoccus sp.
CGCGCTGACGCGCTACTACATCGACGCCGGCTCGGGCGGTCTCGCCGTCGGCGTGCACACGACGCAATTCGCGATCCGCGAGGCCGGGCTGTACGCCCCCGTGCTGCAGGCCGCGGCCGAGGATGCGCGCGCCTGGACGGACCGGCCGCTGGCGATGATCGCCGGCCTCTGCGGCGGCACCTCGCAGGCGCTGGCCGAGGCGCGGCAGGCCCTCGCCCTCGGCTACCATGCCGGGCTGCTCAGCCTCGCCGCGCTGAAGGGCGCGGGGCGGGAGGAGCTCATAGCGCATTGCTGCCGGCTGGCCGAGGAGATGCCGCTGGTCGGCTTCTACCTGCAGCCCGCGGTGGGCGGCCTGAAGCTGGATGCCGGCTTCTGGCGCGAGTTCTGCGCCATCGACAACGTTATCGCCGTGAAGGTCGCGCCCTTCGACCGGTACGGCACCCTGGACGTGGCGCGCGGCCTGGTGGCGGCGCGGGCGGAGGAGCGCGTCACGCTCTACACCGGCAATGACGACCATATCGTCCTCGACCTCCTCACCCCCATTACGGTGATCCGGGACGGCGCGCCGGTGACGGTCCGGTTCCGCGGCGGGCTGCTCGGCCACTGGTCGGTCTGGACGCGGAGTGCGGTCGGGCTGCTGGCGCAGCTCCGGCAGGCGGCGCAGGCGGGCACCGTCCCGGCGGAGCTGCTCGCCCTCGACAGCCGGGTCACCGACTGCAACGCTGCCTTCTTCGACGTGGCCAACCACTTCCATGGCTGCATCGCCGGCTGCCACGAGGTGCTGCGCCGCCAGGGCCTGCTGCAGGGGAGCTGGTGCCTCGACCCCGCGGAGGGCCTGAGCCCCGGCCAAGCCGAGGAGATCGACCGCGTGCTCCGCGAGCATGCCGATCTCTCGGACGACGCCTTCGTCGCGGAGCGTCTCGCCGCCTGGCTCGGCTGAGCCGGGCCGGGGGCCCCGAAGGGGCGCCGCGCGCCGCCTTGCCCCGGGCGCGCCGCCCTCCTAGCCTCGCGCGCGGGAGCTTCGGGTCGGGAGAGGCGTGGCCTACGCGCTGCAGCAACTGATCAACGGGATCAGCCTGGGAATGATCTATGGGCTGATCGCCGTGGGCTACACCATGGTCTACGGCATCATCGGCATGATCAACTTCGCCCATGGCGACATCTTCATGATCGGCGCCTTCACGGCGCTCATCGCGGTGCTGCTGCTCTCGTCCGGCGGGCTGCTGGACGGGCCGGCGGCGATTCTCTTCGTCCTCCTCGCCTCCATGGCGGTCACCGGCCTCTATGGCTGGGCGGTGGAGCGCGTCGCCTACCGGCCGCTGCGTGGCAGCTTCCGCCTGGCGCCGCTGATCTCGGCCATCGGCATGTCCATCGTGCTGCAGAACTACGTCCAGGTGAGCCAGGGCGCGCGGGTGAAGCCGCTGGAGCCCCTGGTGCGCGGCGGCGTGGAGCTGCTGAACCGGGACGGCTTCGCGGTGCAGCTCTCCTGGATCCAGCTGCTGATCGTCGGGGTGACGCTCGCGGTGCTGGCGATCTTCACCCTGCTGGTCACGCGCACGCCGCTCGGCCGCGCCATGCGGGCCTGCGAGCAGGACCGCAGGATGGCCGCGCTGCTGGGCGTGGACACCGACCGCACGATCAGCCTGACCTTCGTCATCGGCGCGGCGCTGGCCGCCGTCGCCGGCACCATGTACCTGCTGCGCTATGGCGTCATCGACTTCTACATCGGCTTCCTGGCGGGGGTGAAGGCCTTCACCGCGGCCGTGTTGGGCGGCATCGGCAGCCTGCCGGGCGCGGTGCTGGGGGGCCTGCTGATCGGGCTGATCGAGACCTTCTGGAGCGCCTATTTCAGCGTGCAGTACAAGGATGTCGCGGCCTTCTCCATCCTCGCCCTGACGCTGATCTTCCTGCCCACCGGCCTGCTCGGGCGGCAGGAGGTGGAGAAGGTATGAGTCGCTTTCCGTATTCGCGGCCGCGCCGGCGACTGGGGGCGTTCGCGCGTCAGCGCGAACGCGGCGAAGGATGAACCCGATCACGGCGCTGCGGGATGCGGCGCTCGCCGCCCTTGCCGCCTTCGGCCTCTTCGCGCCGCTGGTCGGGCTCAGGACCGATGTGGCGCCCTCCGGCGGCCTCGTGCTGCGCACGCGCTGGGCGGATGTCGCGATCCTCTGCTGCCTCACCTTCCTCGCCCGCCTCCTCGTCTCGCTCTGGCAGGCG
>DASQVL010000045.1:0-4038 GCA_035640795.1 Crenalkalicoccus sp.
TCGTGCAGCGCCATGGCGAGCGGCTGCACCGCCGCCGGGGCAAGGTCGAGCGGCGGCCCGAGCAGGGCCACGCGCTCCGCGCCGTGGCCGGCCAGCTCGTCCTCCACCAGGGTGCGCAGCGCGGCGCGGTCCCAGCGCTGCTCGGCGAGCAGGGAATGGGCGCGGGCGAGCGCCGCGACGCGCCCCTCGACGGCGCGGACGAAGGCGGCCTGGTCCGGCGCGCGGGTCATGCGCAGCACGGACTGCACCACCGCCAGCACGTTCTTCGCGCGGTGGTCCACCTCGCGCGCCAGCAGCTCCTGCCGCGCGGCGTCGGCCTTGCGCTCGGTGACGTCCTGGTGCGCACCGACCATGCGGACCGGCCGGCCCTCGGCGTCGCGCTCGATCTCGCCACTCGCGGCGATCCAGCGCACCCGCCCGTCGGGCAGCACGATGCGGTACTCGGCGGCGTAGTCCCGCGCCGTGCCGTTCACCGCTTCCAGGAAATGCCGCTCGGCGCGCGCGCGGTCGGCCGGGTGCAGGCGCTCCACCCAGGCGGCGTGCGGCTCCCGCGAGGCGGCGGCGGGCAGGCTGTGCAGCCGCAGGTATTCCGGAGAGCGGCGGTTGCGGAAGCCGCCGGCGCGGAGGTCGATCTCGAAGCCGCCGATGCGGCCGATGCGCTGCACCCGGGCGAGCTCCGCCTCCCGCTCGCGCAGCGCCGCCTCGGTCTCCAGCCGGTCGGTGATGTCGGTGTTGGTGCCGAACCAGAGGGTGATCGCCCCGGCGGCGTCGCGCACCGGATTGGCGCGCGTCAGGAACCAGCGCCAGCTGCCATCGGCGGCGCGCAGCGGGAAGGTGTATTCCCAGGGGTGTCCGGCGGCGAGGGCACCGCGCCAGGCGTTGACCACCCCGCCCAGATGGTCCGGATGGAGCACCGCGGTCCAGCCATCGCCCGCCATCTCGGCGGGGGTCGTACCGGTGTAATCGTACCAGCGCCGGTTGTACCAGAAGATCCAGCCATCCGGCCGCGCCATCCAGGCGAGCTGCGGGATGTTGTCCGCCATGGCGCGGAAACGCGCCTCGCCCGCCTGCAATTCCTCGTTGCTGGCGCGCAGTTCCTCGTTGAGCAGGGTCAGCGATTCGCTCAGCTCCGCTTGCTCGGCCTCCCCGGCCGCGCCGCGGCGGGCGGCGACGAGCGCGCGCAGCAGCCCGAGCTTCTCGGCCTCCGCCGCGGCCAGCGCGGCGCGGCAGCGGGCAAGCTCGCCCTCCAGGCCGGCGATCAGCGGGAGGTCGAAAGGTCCGGTGCGGGAGGACCTTGCGGCCGCGTCCTCGGGCATGCAGCTCCGCCATGCGGCAAGTCCGGCGAGTGTTGCCTTGGCGGCACGGACAGGCAAGGGCGGCGGCGGAACACGGCGCGGCGACCGCGCCGTGCGTACGCGATCAGGCGTTGCCGCGCAGGTGCTCCATGGCCGCCTGCACCCCGCCCGGACGGTGCGGCACGCCGGCGGCGGCGAGCCCCATCTCCACCCCGCCCAGCGTGCCCACCAGCTGCAGGTCGCCGAAATCGCCGAGATGGCCGATGCGGAAGACCCGGTCGGCGAGCGGGCCAAGGCCGTTGCCGAGCGACATGTTGAAGCGCTCCAGGATCGTGGCGCGCAGCGCGTCGGCGCTGTGGCCTTCGGGGAGGCGCACGGCGGTCAGGGAGCCGGAATGGTCGGCCGGCACGGCACACTGCGTCTCCAGCCCCCAGTGGCGGATGGCGCGGCGCGTCGCCTCGGCATGGCGCTGGTGGCGCGCGAAGACGTTCTCCAGCCCCTGCTCGGCCAGCATGTCGAGCGCGGCGTCGAGGCCGTAGAGCAGGTTGGTGGCCGGCGTGTAGGGGAAGTAGCCGCGCTGATTGGCCTTCAGCATGGCCTGCCAGTCCCAGAAGCTGCGCGGCAGCTTCGCGTCCTCGGCGGCCTTGAGCGCCTTGGCGGAGACGGCGTTGAAGGAGAGGCCGGGCGGCAGCATCAGCCCCTTCTGGCTGCCGCCGACGGTGACGTCCACGCCCCATTCGCCGTGCCGGTAGTCGATCGAGCCCAGGGAGGAGATGGTGTCCACCAGCAGCAGCGCCGGGTGGCCGGCCGCATCAATGGCTCGGCGGACCGCGGCGACCGGGCTGACGCAGCCTGTGCTGGTCTCGTTGTGCACCACGCAGACCGCCTTGATGGCGTGGGCGCGGTCCTCGCGCAGCCGGGCGCCGATCTCCTCCGGATCGGCGCCGCGGCGCCAATCGGTGCGGATGAATTCTGGCTGCAGCGAGAGCTTCTCCGCCATCTCCTTCCAGAGCGTCGCGAACCACCCGGTCTCCACCATCAGCACGCGGTCGCCGGGGGAGAGGGTGTTGACCAGGGCGGCTTCCCAGGCGCCGGTGCCGCTCGAGGGGAAGACGATGACCGGCTGCTCCGTTTTGAAGACGAAGCGGAGCTTCTCCAGCAACTGCCGGCCGAAGGCGCCGAAATCCGGGCCGCGATGGTCCATGGTCGGGTTGTCCATGGCTCGCAGCACGCGGTCCGGCACGTTGGTCGGGCCGGGGATCTGCAGGAAGTGCCGGCCGGCGGTCGGCTTTGTCTCGAAATAGGCCATGGCGCTTTCCCTCCGAGCCTCGGGGCATATGGCGCGGTGCCGGCCGGCGCGCCAATGAGAAGGGCTCGTGGCGGCGATGAGGATTCTCCATCGGACGCGGCGGGCCGCGGCGGCTAAGCTGCCGGCATGGACGGGATGATTGCACGCGCGCGCATCGGCGACAGCCGCCTCGCCGCACGCCTCCGGCGCGAAACGGCGGGCGAGGTGCTGTTCGGCGCCGGCGACCGCGGCCGCTACGCGACGGATGCCAGCATCTACCAGGTGGAGCCGATCGGCGTGCTGGTGCCGCGCCGGGCGGAGGACGTGGCGGCGGCGCTCGCCATCTGCCGGGAGGAGGGCGTGCCGGTGCTGCCGCGCGGCGGCGGCACGTCGCAATGCGGGCAGACGGTGAACCGCGCGCTCGTCATCGACTTCACCAAGCACCTGCGCGGCGTGCTTGCGGTGGACGCGGCGGCGCGGACGGCCCACGTCGCTCCCGGCATCACGCTCGGCGCGCTGAACGAGGCGCTGAAGCCGCACGGGCTGTTCTTTCCGGTGGATCCCTCCACCTGGCAGCGCTGCACCATCGGCGGCATGGCGGGGAACAATTCCTGCGGCTCGAAATCCATCCGCTACGGGCTGATGGCGGACAACGTGCTGGCCATCGAGGCGCTGCTGGCCGATGGCAGCGCCCACCGCTTCGCCGAGATCCCGGACAATCTCGGCCCGGACGTGCCGCCGCGCATCGCCGATCTCGTGCAGCGGCTGCGCGCGCTGGGCGAGGCGGAAGCGGCGGAGATCGCCGCGCGCTTCCCGCAGCAGCTCCGCCGCGTGGGCGGCTACAACCTGGATGCGCTGACGCCGGCGGCGCGCCGCGAGGGGCGCGCCAACCTCGCCCGGCTGCTGGTGGGCAGCGAGGGGACGCTCGCCGTCTCGACGGCGCTCGATCTGAAGCTCTGGCCCATCAAGCCGCGCAAGGCGCTCGGCATCTGCCAGTTCCCCAGCTTCCGCCGCGCCATGGAAGCGGCGCAGCACCTGGTCACACTGGACCCGGAGGCGGTTGAGCTGGTGGACCGGACGATGATCGAGCTCGGCCGGTCCATCCCGATCTATCGCGCGACCATCGAGCGCATGATCATCGGCGAGCCGGACTCGCTGCTGATCGTCGAATTCCACGGCGAGGCCGATGCGCCGCTCGCCGCCAGCCTCGACCGGCTGGAGGAGATGATGGCCGATCTCGGCCTGCCCGGCGCCGTGGTGCGCGCGACCGATGCCGGCTTCCAGGCGGCGATCGCCGAGGTGCGGGAGGCCGGGCTCAACATCATGATGAGCATGAAGGGGGACGGGAAGCCGGTCTCCTTCATCGAGGATTGCGCCGTCGCCCTCCCCGACCTCGCCGGCTACACGGAGCGGCTGAACGCCGTGTTCGAGCGGCACGGCACCAGGGGCACCTGG
>DASQVL010000046.1:0-3921 GCA_035640795.1 Crenalkalicoccus sp.
CGCTGGGTGCTGCCCGCATGACCGGCGACGCCGCGGCACGCGAGGCGATCCGCGCCGAGGCCCGCCGCCTCGGCTTCGATGCGGTCGGCTTCACCGAGGCCCGGCTGCCGCCCGAGGCGCGCGCGCGGCTCGACGCCTTCCTGGCCGAGGGCGCGCATGGCAGCATGGACTGGATGGCGCCGCGCGCCGGCCAGCGCGCCCAGCCGCACGCGCTGTGGCCGGAGGCGGTGAGCGTGGTCTCCCTCGGCCTCTCCTACGCGCCGGGCAGCGATCCGCTGGCCGCGCTCGCCCGGCGGGACCGCGGCACCATCAGCGTCTACGCCCAGGGCCGCGACTACCATGACGTGGTGAAGTCCCGGCTGAAGGCGCTCGGGCGCTGGATGGCCGCGCGCTTCGGGGCGGGCATCAAGGTCTTCGTGGACACCGCGCCGGTGATGGAGAAGCCGCTGGCGCAGCAGGCCGGCCTCGGCTGGCAGGGCAAGCACACCAACCTGGTCAGCCGCGCGCACGGCTCCTGGCTGTTCCTCGGCGAGGTCTACACCACCCTCGCCCTGCCGCCCGACCCGCCGCATGCCGATCGCTGCGGCAGCTGCCGCCGCTGCCTGGAGATCTGCCCGACCGCCGCCTTCCCCGCGCCCTACCGCCTGGATGCGCGGCGCTGCATCAGCTACCTGACCATCGAGCACAGGGGCCCGATCCCGGAGGAGTTCCGCGCGAAGATGGGCAACCGCATCTATGGCTGCGATGATTGCCTGGCGGTCTGCCCCTGGAACCGCTTCGCCCGGGCGCATGCGGAACCCGGCTTCGCGCCGCGCGCGGCGCTGACTGCGCCGAAGCTTGCCGAGCTCGCGGCGCTGGACGAGGCGGGGTTCCGCGCGCTGTTCAGCGGCAGCCCGGTGAAGCGCATCGGCCGGAACCGCTTCGTGCGCAACGTGGCGATCGCGCTGGGCAACAGCGGCGATCCCGCGCTGCGCCCGGCCGCGCAGGCGCTGGCCGAGGATGCCGACCCGGTGGTGGCGGAGGCCGGGCGCTGGGCGGCCGCGCGGCTCGCCGCGTGATGCGCGACGACGCGGCGCTGGTGCTGCTCTCTGGCGGGCAGGACAGCGCGACGTGCCTCGCCTGGGCGCTCGATCGCTTCGCGCAGGTGGAGACGGTGGGTTTTGACTACGGCCAGCGCCACCGCGCCGAGCTGGACGCCCGCATGGGCTTCCGCGCGCGCCTCGCCGCGGCCTTCCCGCACTGGGCGGCGCGGCTGGGCGAGGACCACGTGCTGACGCTCGACGCGCTGCGCGCCGTCTCCGAGACCGCGCTGACGCGCGACGCCGAGATCGCGATGGGCGCCGACGGCCTGCCCAACACCTTCGTCCCCGGCCGCAACCTGCTCTTCTTCACCTTCGCGGCGGCGATCGCCTATCGCCGCGGCCTGCGCCACCTGGTGGGCGGGATGTGCGAGACCGACTATTCCGGCTACCCCGATTGCCGCGACGACACGCTGAAGGCGCTGCAGGTCGCGCTCAACCTCGGCATGGCGAGGCGCATGGTGATCCACACGCCGCTGATGTGGCGCGACAAGGCGGCGACCTGGGCGCTGGCGCGGCAGCTGGGGGGCGATCCGCTGGTGGAGGCGGTCCGTGACGAGACGCTGAGCTGCTACCGCGGCGACCGCACGCAGCGCCATGACTGGGGCTTCGGCTGCGGCGCCTGCCCGGCCTGCGAGCTCCGCGCCCGCGGCTGGCAGCGCTGGCAGGCGGGGCGCGCGGGGTGAGCGAGCTTGAGGCGCGCCGGCGGCGGGAAGGGGCGTGGTTCCTCGCGGGCTTCGGCCTCTGCATCCCTGCGGCGAACTGGCTGATCGGGCATGCCGGCACGGTCTGCGTGCCGCAGGGTCCGTGCCTCATCCCGGTGGCGCCGGGGCTGATGGCGCCCTCCGGCGTGCTGATGGTGGGGCTTGCGCTGGTGCTGCGGGACCTGGTGCAGCGGCGCCTCGGCCTGGGCTTCGCGGTCGCGGCCATCCTGGCGGGGGCCGCGCTGTCCGCCCTGCTGGCGCCGCCTGCGCTGGTGGTGGCCTCGGCCGCCGCCTTCCTGCTGAGCGAGGCGGCGGACCTTGCCGTCTACACGCCGCTGCAGCGGCGCGGACTGGTGCTGGCGGTGGCGGCGAGCGGCCTGGCCGGGCTTGTGGTGGACAGCGTGGTGTTCCTCGGCCTCGCCTTCGGCAGCCTGGAATTCCTGGCGGGGCAGGTGGTGGGGAAGCTCTGGATGGTACTGCTCGCCCTGCCGGTGGTGCACTGGCTGCGGCGTCGGGATGCCCGGCTCGGAATGCTGCCGGCGTGAGGATGCAGCCCGGCGGCCTACCCCCTCACCCGCTCCACCTCCCGGCGCGGCGCCTGCTGCTGCTGCGGCACCGGCACCCCGCGTTGCCGCCCGGCCTCCTGCCGCCGCTGCCGCTCCTCCCGCGCGACGGCGTCGCGCATCGCGCCCTCGTAACTCAACCCGGCGGCGGCGCCGCCGAGGATGGAAGCGCCCGGCGGCAACTGGCGCGGCGGTCGGTTCGTCACGGGTTCCTCCCTCGGCGACACGCCTCGCGACTGTGCCATACCCACGCTTCCGGGGCGCAGCCGGAACCGGCGCGCGCCGGAAAGCGTGATCGGCCCCGGCGGGAACCCGCCAACCGGACCGTATCGGAAACGACCTGCCTCGACCGACAGATCGCAGGTTGTTCCCGGCCGCCGCAGCGACTACCTCCGGCCCGCCGGGCTGCCCCGGCGCCAATCAGACCCAAGACGTGATGAGCGACCCAGCCGATACCCCGCCGGGCGAGACGCCCGCGGACCACCCGCCGGCCGCGCCGGCCCCCGAGACCCAGGCCGAAGCGACGCCCGAGGAGCGGATCGCCGCCCTCGAGGCCGAGCTCGCCCAGACCCGCGACCGCTGGCTGCGCGCCGAGGCGGAGCTGCAGAACCAGCGTGCCCGTACGGCGCGCGAGGTGGCGGACGCCCGCAACTTCGCCATCCAGAAATTCGCCCGCGACGTGGTTGAGGCGGCCGACAACCTCCGGCGGGGGCTCGACAGCCTGCCGCCGGCGCGGCCGGAGGACCCGGACCTTCTGGTCAAGTTGCGCGAGGGCTTCGAGGGGGTGGAGCGCAGCTTCCTCTCGCTGCTGGAGCGCAACGGCATCGTCCGGACCGCGGTGCAGGGCCAGCCCTTCGACCCGGAACTCCACCAGGCGATGGCCGAGCAGCCAGCGCCGGAGGGCGTGGCCCCGGGGACGGTGCTGCAGGCCTGGACGCCCGCCTGGACGCTGAACGGGCGGCTGCTGAAGCCGGCCATGGTGGTGGTGGCGGCGGGATCGGTGGAGCCGGCTGCGGGCTGAGGCGCCCGCCGCTTTTTCGCCCCGCCCCCACCCGGGGGCTTGTCGGCGCGGAGCCGTCTCAATACATCGGTTGCGCAAGTCTCGGCCACCCCTCGCGCCGGGCTGCATCCCTATTCACCACCCCATCCGTCGGAGGACGGGGGCGGCCGTGGCGCCAAACTGGGCTACCGCCGCCTGCCAACAAGGAGCGTTAGCGGATGAGCAAAGTCATCGGCATCGATCTCGGCACGACCAACTCCTGCGTCGCCATCATGGAAGGCAAGGACGTCAAGGTCATCGAGAATGCCGAGGGTGCCCGCACCACCCCCTCCATGGTCGCCTTCGCCAAGAACGGGGAGCGGCTGGTCGGGCAGAGCGCCAAGCGCCAGGCGGTCACCAACCCCACCAACACGCTCTATGCGGTGAAGCGCCTAATCGGCCGCCGCTTCGACGACCCGATGGTCCAGAAGGACATCGGCCTCGCCCCCTTCAAGATCGTCCGCGCCGACAACGGCGACGCCTGGGTCGAGGTCGAGGGCCAGCGTTACGCGCCGCAGCAGATCAGCGCGCATGTG
>DASQVL010000047.1:0-3423 GCA_035640795.1 Crenalkalicoccus sp.
GGCGCCGCGGCGGCGAGCGCGGCCGCAAAGGCGCAGGCGAGCGCCGCGCAGAGCGCGGCCGCCACCGCCTCCTCCCGGCTCCAGGTGCCGGCGAAGACGAGGTAGAGCGCCGCCAGGACAGACCATCGCGAGGCGATCGCGCGCATGCGGCCTCCGCATCGGGGACCGGGTTCAACCCGCAGCGCCCCCGGCGGTTGCGCGGCCGCACCGGCCGGGGCCGCAGGCGCGCGTCATCTTGGGGTGAAGCGCCGGCACCGGGCCACGCCGCTACCCTGGCTGGTTGCGCTTGTGCGCGATCAGCGCCATCAGCCGCCGGTCGCGCCAGGCGCTGCGCTCCTCGATGCGGCCGAGTTCGAGTGCGGCGCGCCGCTCCGCTGCCACGCGCGCGACCGTCGCCGCATCGTAGTCGAAGGGCGTCTGCTCCGCGGTGATGCCGCCCATCAGGGGCCCGAAGCGCCCGGCATAGTCGGCGACGCCGCCCGGCGCATTCAGGTCTATGGTCTCGAAGGGCCCCATGAAGGACCAGCGCAGGCCCAGCCCGTCCTTCACGCAGGCGTCCACGTCCTCGACCGACATCACCCCATCGCGCACCAGGCGGAAGGCCTCGGCGACCAGCGCCGCCTGCAGCCGGTTCAGCACGAAGCCTCTGGTCTCCTTGAAGGCGGTCACCGGCACCTGGCCCACGCGGTGCATCAGCTCGCGGGTGCGGGAGACCACCTCGGGATCGGTCCAGGGCGCCGGCACCAGCTCGACCAGCGGCACCAGGTAGGGCGGGTTCACCGGGTGGGCGACCAGGCAGCGCGCGCGGCCGGGCAGGTCCTCGGTGAAGGCGCTGGCCGGGATGCCGGAGGTGGAGGAGGCGAGCACGGCCTCCGGCGCGGCCAGCCGGTCCAGTTCGGCGAAGAGCGGCCGTTTCGCCTCCAGCCGCTCCGGCCCGTTCTCCTGCACATGGGTAGCGCCGGAGAGGCAGGCGGCGAGATCCTGGGCGGGGCTGACGCGGGCGGCGATCGCCTCCGGCGTTTCCTCCACCAGGCCGGCGGCGCGGAGGTCGGCGAGGCGCTCCCGCATCACCGCCAGCGCCGCCTCCGTGGCGCCAGCGACCGGGTCCCAGATCGCCACCGGCAGCCCGGCGCGGGCGAAGACCATGGCCCAGGCGCGGCCGATCAGCCCGGCGCCCACGATCGCGATGCGGTCCATCCGCGTTCCTCCCAAGCTTGCCGGAGGCTGGCGTGCGGCCGGGGGCGCGGCAAGCCCGGGGGGCGGCCGCCCGATCGTGACGCCCTTCGGCTTGATCCGGGCCCGGGAGGGGGCGAGATAGCCGGTCATGCTCCCCGGGACACCGCCCGCCCGCTCGCCCACCCGGCCGCCCCTCTCGGCGCCCTTCACCTGGGCGGGCGGCAGCCTGCTGCTGACGCTGACCCTCTCCCTCACCGGGGTCATCGCGCTGGTCAGGGCCTGCATCGAACTGTTCGATTGATGCTGGACGCGCTGCTCGGCAGCTGGATCGGGCTGCGCACCCGCATGCGCGGCGTGCTGCTGCCGGTCTTCGCCTTCCCGCTGGTGCCGGCCGCGATCATCGCCGCCTTCGCCGGCGAGAACCGGATGGTGACCGGCGACCTGCTGGGCTTCGGGCTGACGCTGCTCGCCGCCCGCCGGATCCGCCGCGGGCGGCGGGGCGATGCGCGGAAGGGGGCGGTGCTGGTCGGCGTCGGCACCGGGCTCGCCGCCTTCATGGGGGCGGATCTCGGCGGCGTGCTGCCCTTCCTGCTCGGCGGCGGCGCCTTCCTCGGCACCCGCATGCTGTTCGAGGCGCTGCCCGAGACCGAGCCCCCTGCCCCGCCGCCACCCCCCGCCCCGCCCCCACCGCCCCCGAGCCCGATCGAGGAGGCGCGGCAGCGCCTGGCCCGCATCGAGGCGGTGGCCGAGCGGCGCGCCGACCCGGCGCTGCGCGGCGTGGCCGATGCGATGGAGGGGGTGCTGGACGACCTGACGGCGCGCCCCGACCGGCTGCCCATGGCGCGCCGCTTCCTCAACGTTCACCTGGATGGGCTGGAGCGCATCACCGAGCGGCTCGAGGCCGGCGCCGCGCCGCCCGAGGGCCTGCCCGCGCTGATGCAGGAGCTGGCGCGCACCGCCGGGGAGCTCCGCCAGCGCCTGCGCGCCGAGGAGACCGAGGCGCTGGAGATCCAGGTGAAGGTGCTGTCCGACCGTCTGCGCGAGGAGGGCTACCGATGAGCGACACGACCCAGGAGGCGGCGGCCTCCCCCGCCGCTGCGGCCGCGCGGGACGCGACCGCGGCCGAGCTGCAGGCCGCGGTGGAGACGCCGCCCGAAGCGCGGCGGGCGGAGATCGAGCGGCTGGCGCAGCAGCTCGATATCGCCGACCCCGGCAGCATCCTGCGCTTCGGGCAGGAGGCGCAGAACCGCGCGACCGCCGCCGCCGACGCCATGCTGGAAGGCGCGCGCAACCGCGAGGCGGGCGAGGCGGGCGTCACCCTCTCGACCCTGCTCGGCACGCTGCGCGGCTTCGACATGAGCGGGCTGGAGGCGAAGAGCGGGTTCTTCTCCCGCATGCTCGGCCGCACCGGCGTCGAGACCGCGCGCGTGCTGCAGCGCTACGAGACGATCAAGGGCCAGGTGGAGGAGGTGGGCGACCGGCTGGACACCCACCGCACGCGGCTGCTCGAGGATGTCGAGAAGCTGGAGCGGCTCTACCTGGCGACGCTCGACTGGTTCCACGCGCTCGGCGACCACATCGCGGCCGGCGATGCGGTGCTGAAGCGGGTGGATACCGAGGCGATCCCGGCGACCGCGCGGGCGGTGGAGGGCGGCGACGCGATGGCGGCGCAGCAACTGCGCGACCTGCGCGCGGCGCGGGACGAGCTGGAGCGGCGGGTACACGACCTGCGCCTGACGCGGCAGGTGGCGATGCAGGCGCTGCCCTCAATCCGGCTGATCCAGGAGAACGACAAGGCGCTGGCCGCCAAGATCCAGAGCGTCATCGCCAACACCGTGCCGCTCTGGCGCCAGCAGCTGGCCCAGGCGCTGGCCATCCAGCGCATGCGCGATGCCGGGCGGACGCTGAAGGAGGCGACCGACCTGACGAACGAGCTGCTGACCGCGAATGCCGAGCGGCTGCGCCAGGGCAACCTGGAGGCGCGGACGCAGCTTGAGCGCGGCGTCTTCGACATCGAGGCGGTGAAGAAGGCGAACGCCTCGCTGGTCGCAACCATCGAGGACAGCTTGCGCATCGCGCAGGACGCGCAGGCGCAGCGGGCGGCGGCGACGAAGGAGCTGGAGAAGGCGGAGGCCGATATCCGGCGCGCGCTGACGGCGGCACGGGCGCCGCGGCCTGCGGCGGGGCCGCGGGCGGGCGTTTGACGACCTTGGGGGAGGAAGGGAACTTCCTCCCCCAAGACCCCCA
>DASQVL010000048.1:0-3937 GCA_035640795.1 Crenalkalicoccus sp.
CTTCGCCTCCCACTCGCGGACGGCTTCGTGACTGAATACCAGGCCACGGACGAGGAACATCTCGGCCAGATCCCGCAGCGTCAGGCGGTAGCGCAGTCGCCTCGTGCGCTTCGGCACGATAGGGCGAAGGCTCCAACGACAAATCGCCGGTCTGCATCTGGCCTGCGGGCAGTCCGTGTTCCCCGCGTCTCATGATCCGTCGGCCCGCGCCCACTCGATGACCTTGCCCGCTACGGCTCTCCCCAGCTCGGCACCGGCGACGATGTCGCTGCGATAGTGAATGCCGGCCGCGACGCGGGATTCCGCCGCATCCCTGGCGAGCGCCGCCACCTCCTCGGCGTCGCGCGGGAAGAGGTAGCCGAGTACGGTGGCCGCCGCGATGGAGTAGCAAGCGTGAGCGGCCGGGTAGCTCGGGTGGTTCGGCGGCGGAAAGACAGTGCGCAGCTCCGGGTCGAGCTGCGAGGGCCGGATCATCCAATACGCATATTTCGCGTCCCAGCAGGCCACGCCGACATCGTGCAGCGCGGCGTAGGTCAGCGCGAAGGCCCGTGCCGCGCGGGGTGCGTCCGCATCCAGTCGGTGCTCCAGCGTCAGCCGGGCCAGCTGCCCGCCCCAGAATTGATACTGTCGCAGCCCGCCGACGGCGAATTCCCAGAAGCCGGCGTCCGCATTGCTCTTGGGCGTGCGGCGATAGTCGCGCAGCTCGGCCAGCTCGGCCAGGCGCTCGGCGGAGTCGAATGCGCTCGGCGGCGGCGGGCGAAACTCGTCGGGACGGTTCAGCACCCAGGTCCGCCAGGTCGCTGCCTGCGGCAGGATCGGGTTCGTGCCGATCCATCGCCCCGGCCCGGTAGGCACCGTGCCGGTCCAGGGCGCGGCTGGGCGATCGGCCTCCACGCGCTCGATCATCTTCGCGGCGATCTGCCGGCCGAGCTCCAGCCCGGCGCTCACATCGCTCGGGTAGGCAACGCCGGCGAGGAGCCGTGACGCAGCGGCCTCTTCGCCCATGGCCCGAAACGCCTCGGCCCGCTGCGGGTACAGGTACCCAAACACAGCCGCGGCAGCCCCGGCGGCAACGGCATGCTCGGCCGGGTAGGACGGGCTGGGCGGGTTGGGGATGGCCGTCGGCAGGGCAGGCTCGATCTCGTTTGGATGCCGGCGGTTGTGGGCGTATTTGCTGTCCCAGGCGGCCACCAATGCGTCGTAGAGCGCCAGGTGCAGGATGCTCAGGTTGCGGTAGGCGATGTTGGCCGGCGTCCCGTTCTGAACCATTTCCTCGATAAGGATGCGGTTCCAGCGATAGGAGGGCGCGCCCGTGTCCCAGTACCCGATGCGCTGGAGCGCGGCGCCGTCCCGCCGCTGAGCGAGCGCCTGAAGCTGCTGGATCTCGCCGCGGGTCACCTCCGCATCCGGCGGCGGCGGCAGGCGGAACTGGCTGCCCGAGGCGATAACCCAGGTGCGCCAATGGCCGGCGAAGGGCTCGACCGGGCCGAGCATCGCCACGGTGGGACCTCCTCCTCGTTCGGTCGCCAGGGCGGCCGGATGGTCGTCCGCCGACGCGGGGCCGGCGGCGGCCGGCACGAGAAGAGCGGCGGTCGCGAGCAGCACTGCCGCTGGGATGAGGTGCTGACGCATCGCCATGCTCCTTTCCAGGGGCGTTGTCCGAGGCGGATCTGAGGAGGCATGGCGCGCCGACTTCTGTCCGTTTTGCGCCATTCTGTCCTGGACCCGCCAGCCTTTCCGCGCATTGGTGCTGTTGCCATGGAAACGCGTCGGCAGCCTGGGCTTCACCCTGCTTCGGCTCGGCAGCAGGCACCCGGTGCGCGTGCCCGTCCCGGGCAGTCCTGCGTCGGGCGGGCGATGGAGGCCGCGAAAATCGCGCTGGCCAGCGATCCGGCTGCGCTGCCGCGTCTCGCCTGGTTGGCCGAGGCAGCGGGCGTTTCGCCGCGGAGCCTGCAGCGTCACTTCGCCCAGGTGCTGGGTCTCGGCCCGCACGCCGTCATCCAGCGTATCCGGCTGACGGCGGCCCGGCAGACCCTTCAGTCGGGCGAGGCCTCCTCGGTGCTCGATGCGGCGCTCCGGCACGGCTTCGAGCATCCTGGCCGCTTCGCCATCGCCTACGCCCGCGCCTTCGGGGAGGCGCCCTCGGCCACCCTGCGCGCGGCTCGCGCCCAGGCGCCGGCCGCCATCGCTCCGTCGGGCACGCCGATCCTGCTGCCCGCGCTGGCGCCCGCCACCCCCGGCGACGCCGCCCGCGCTCGACGTGCCACCGACGACCTGGCGATCGCGCTCGGGCGCGTCCGCGACCTGGTGCTGCTTCGCCAGGATGCGCCGGCCTCGATGCCGGACGCGCGGCGCGCCCTCCGACTGGAGGGTCGGGTCGAGGCGGATAGCGTGGTCCTGTCGCTCGTCGAGGCCGTGCGGGGCGTGGTGGTGCTGACGCTGCGCGAGCGGCTTGCGCCGCCCTGCACCGGCCGGGGCTGGGCCGACCGGGCCGTCGGCGCCCTGCGCGCGAGGGTGGCGGAGGAGCAACTCGAGCGGGCGCGCCGGACGCCACACCATCGAATGGACGTCGAGACGCTCGTCCTGCGCGCCCGGCCCGCGGCTCTGTCACAGGAGCCGGCGCTGCTCAGCATCGCGCTCGACATGCTGGAGGAGGCCCTGCTGCGCGATCCTACCCACGCCCGCGCGCAGGCTCTGGCCGGATGGTGCCGCGCCATCAGGGCAAATCACGCCCTGACCCGCGACCCGGATGCCGAGCGTGATCGTGCCATTGTGCACAGCAGGCGCGCGCTCGCCCTGGCGCCCGATGACCCAGAGGTGCTGACGCCCGTGGCAGGGGCTTTGTCACTGGCCCAACATCTCGACGAGGCCGAATGCCTGGTCACCCGGAGCCTGACACTCGACCCCGATCAGCCTGAGGCGCTGCGGCGCCTGGGCTTCATCCACAACTTCCGCGGAGACGGCCGCCGGGCCGCCGCCGCCTTCCGGCGCGCTCTGAGCGACTATCCCGGTGGCAGCAACGGTGCGATAGCGCTGATCGGGCTCGGCGTAGCGAGCTTCATTCTCGGGGACTACGCGCGTTCGGCTCGAGCCTTGGCCATTGCCCTTGACCGGCAGCCGTCCCGAGCTTGGCCGCACCGCTTCCTGACGGCAGCTGCGATGAATCTCGGCGCTCTGGAGGAGGCGCGGCGGTCCCTGGTTTCGTTGAGGCGTTCCTTCCCCGATCTGACGGTGGACCTCTGCAGCCGGTCGGACGTGCTCCACGCGGAAGCTAAGGAGCGCATGCTGACAGGGTTGGCCCGTGCCGGTCTGCCGCGCTGACCCTGGCGGGGTTGTCCATCCCGTATGTCGCCTGAATGCTGTGGACGGGCCGATCGAGGCCTCATCCAGTTGTGCTCTGCCGCTGGTCACCCCCCAACGTCACGTACATCGATAGGCCACTCAGCCTCGGCATTCCTGATTCGCATCCGGACAAGCCCGTCCGCGGTGCGTTGCCGGTGAGCCTGCCGCGCGTGCCAGCAACCTCCACGTCGCGCAGGCTCAGGCCGAACACATGGTACAGCCAGACGGCGTGGCGGATGACCTCGGCGGCGAAGCGGTAGCCGGGCTAGGTGGCGGGCTCTGGCTCATCCCGCCAGCTTCGCGCAGCCAAGTCGTTCCGGCCAGTGGCCGCCAAGTTGGCAATTCCCGCCCGGCGCTGCCGGGGCCGTGCGGAATGAGCGTCCTTGGAGGGATATGGTCCCTTGTGCCGCCGCGCCTCCCACATGGTGCCGTCGTGGACAGTCGAACCGGCCACCCCCGTCGAGCTCGCATTCTTCCGGCCGCAATAACCGGATGGCGGGAACGCCGCGGGATCGGGCATGGAGGGGCCATGCTCACCCGCGCCACCGCCGCGGCGGCACTGCTCCTCTACTTCCCGGCCGGGCCGGCGCCGGCG
>DASQVL010000049.1:0-3095 GCA_035640795.1 Crenalkalicoccus sp.
GCCCATCCGCCGCGCGGCGCCACAATGCGCCAACGGGCGGGCGAGGCTCCTCCACCTGCAGCGTGCCGAACCAGAAGCGGCCGGCAGTG
Source organism: Crenalkalicoccus sp. (assembly GCA_035640795.1). GTDB lineage: Bacteria > Pseudomonadota > Alphaproteobacteria > Acetobacterales > Acetobacteraceae > DASQVL01. Next base: position 90 of record DASQVL010000049.1, read on the forward strand.
TCCACCACGCCGTCATTCGGCCGGTGGTCGGCCGGCCAGGGGCGGCCTTCCGGTAGCGGCGTGACCGCGCACTCCTCTGCCGTGAACCAGGCGAGGCCGGATTGCAGGCCGAGCAGCAGGCGGCCCGGCGTCGCGGTCAGGGCGAGCACGCCGATGCGTGCCGGCAGGTCCCAGGAGCGGCGGTCGCCGCCTTCGGCATCCATCCGGTGCAGGCGGCGTCCCTCGATGTCCATCCACCACAGGCGCTGCAGCGCCTCGTCCCAGACCGGGCCCTCGCCCAGCACGGCGCCAGCGGGCCAGAGGAGGCTCGCGCCGCTCACAGCTCGCCCCGCGCGGCGAGCGCCCGGATGCGGTCCGCGGCGCGGCAGGCCAGCGCCTGGATGGTGAGGGAAGGGTTCACCCCGCCGCTCGTCGGAAACAGCGAGCCGTCGCAGATCCAGAGATTCGGGATGTCCCAGCAGCGGCCATCCCTGTCCGTAACGCTGCGGCGCGGATCACTGCCCATGCGGCAGGTCCCCATCAGATGCGCGCTGTCCGGCTCCTCCCAGATGTCCTCGGCGCCGACGGCGCGCATCGCCTCCGTCATGAAGCGAACGGCGTGGCCGAACAGGCGCTTGTCGTTCTCGCCCCAGCCGAAGGTGACGCGGGCGACGGGCAGGCCGAAGCGGTCGCACTCCTCGGCGAGGGTCACGCGGTTCGCCTCCCGCGGCAGGGTCTCGCCGACGATCTTGAGGCCGGCCTGATGGATGTAGTCGGTCATCGCGAGGCGCAGCTTCTCGCCCCAGAAGCCCCGCGCGCTGGCCAGGGCATTGGCCCAGTTGATGGGCAGCGGCCCCTGGCTCATGAAGGCGTAGCCGCCGTGGAAGTCCTTGCGGAACTCGCCGCGGACATCGTCCGCGTAGTTCCAGTGCTCGCAGCAGGCCAGCGAGGGCGGGCCCTTGTACCAGCGGATCTCCCGCGCCAGTCGGCCATAGACGCCGTGGTTGGAGTGGGCCATCAGGTTGCATCCGACGAGGCCGGAGCCATTGGCGAGCCCGTCCGGGTAGCGGTCATTGGCCGAGATCAGCAACAGCCGCGGCGTCTCGATGGCATAGCCGGCGACGACGACGTTCCGCGCGCGCTGAAAGCGCCAGCCACCATCGCGATGGTAGTGCACGCCCGTGACGCGGCCATCCGTCCCGGTCTCGATGCGGCCCACCATGGCAAGGTCGCGGATCTCGGCGCCCGCCTTCAGCGCGCGCGGCAGCCAGGTGACGAGGACGCTCTGCTTGGCGTTGGTTGAGCAGCCGGTGACGCAGAAGCCGCGATAGACGCAGGGCGGCGAGAGGCCGCGCGGCGCCGAGACGGTGGCGAGCGGTGTCGGCGCCCAGGCCACGCCCATCGCCTCGCAGGCCTCGGCCAGCACCAAGCCGGCGGCGTTCACCTCATGCGCACGATAGGGGTAGCGGCCGCGCGGCGGGCCCCAGGGGTAGCGCACGGGACCCGAGATCTTGAGCGCCTCCTCCACCTGGTCGTAGTAGCGCCACATCTCCTGCCAGGGGATCGGCCAGTCCTCGCCATAGCCGAGCAGGCTGCGCGCGCGGAACCATTCGGGGCGGAAGCGCAGCGACACCATGGCGAAGTGCACGGTGCTGCCGCCCACCGCCTGGCCACTATTGTTGGCGCCGAGCTCGAGCGGATGCTCGCCGTCGCAGATGCGCGGGTCGAGCCAGTAGAGCTTGGTCTGCTCCATCTCGTCGGACGCGAAGTCCTCGAGCGGCCGCCAGTACGGCCCGGCATCCAGGGCGACGACGGACAAACCGTGCTCGGCGAGGCGACAGGCCAGCGTGCCGCCGCCGGCACCGGTGCCCACGATGGCGAAGTCCACCGGTTCGCTCTCCGGGTATTCGCGCATCGGTACCCAGGCGCCGGGGCGCAGCACGTCCGGGGCACGGCCGCCCGTCGCGCGCGGGCGGTCCTCAGTCAGCACGGGGCTCGTCATGGCTGGCGCTCCGCGGCTTCCCAAGGATCGCGCCGGTCATAGCCCATGCGGACATAGCCGCGCGGCGAGGCCGGGCCGCCGAAGCCGATCTCGTCCCAGGCGGTAGGGTGGGCGTAATAGGCGCCGGTGACGTCGTGCAGGACACGGTGCTTGAAGAAGCCGGCGGGCGGCATGTCGCCCCAAGCGTCGCTGCGTGCCTCGCCACGGTGGATGGCGTGCAGCAACTCGTCCTGCCGGGCGGGGGCGCAGGCGTGGAAGGCGGCGCCGAAGCGCGCCTCCGCCTCCGCCTCCAGCGCGCGCAGGCCGCGGCGCCAGGCCTCGCGCTGCGGCGGCATCGAGGCCTCCCGGTAGCCGTCGCCATGGTCGGCGAGCAGCTTGGCGTCCAGCGTGGCGGCGAGCGGCACCGGCTCCGCGCGCTCCGGCGGCTGCGGCAGGATGCGGGCGCAGAGCGCTTCCAGCGTGCGGTACTCGGCGGCATCCAGGAAGCGCGGCCCCGGAGGCAGTGCGAGACGCTGATCCACCACGCGCCGCGTCTGCACGTTCCAGGAGGGCGTGTCGCGCTTGGCCAGCGTGCTGTAGCCGGGGAAGCGGGAGGGCTCAGCCACGCCGCGCCTCCATCAGCGAGAGCGCGGCGAGGCCGGCCAGCGCCAGGCCCGTGAAGGCGGGCGGCGCCGGCAGCGGCGGGCCGGCGAGCAGGTTCTGCCGCCAGTTCCGCCAGCCGCCCATGTTTCGGTGGATGCCATAGGCGTGGAAGCCCATGCCGAGGAAGCCGAGCGCGGCGATGAGGCGCAGCCATTGCCGCGCCAGCCAGCGGGAGCGGCGCGGGCGCCGCGTGGCATCGGCCAGCAGCCCGGCGGCGACGGGCGGCAGCGCGATGGGCGCATACATGAAGGGGTCATGGAAGGCGCCACGGAAATGCAGCAGCGCCGCCTCCGCGCTGCTGCCAACCAGGCCGGTCGCGGTGATGCCGGCGATCATCTCATCGGCCGGGCGGCCGAGGAGCCGCGGCGCGCGCGCCGGCGCGG
>DASQVL010000050.1:0-4425 GCA_035640795.1 Crenalkalicoccus sp.
GTCCTGCTTCCGGTCCTGGTCCCAGAAGAAGCGCGCATCGGCCAGCCGCGCGCGCAGCACGCGCTCATTGCCCGCGACGATCGCGGCGCCGCCGTCCGGCGCCTCCACATTGGCGACCAGCGCGAAGCGTGAAGCGGCCCGTCCATCCGGGTGGCGCAGCGCGAAGTAGCGCTGGTTCACCCGCATCGTCGTGCGCATCACCTCGGGCGGCAAATCCATGAAGGCGTCGTCGATGCGGCCGAGCAGCGGCACCGGCCACTCCACCAGCCCCGCAACCTCCGCCAGCAGCCCGCGGTCCGGCACCACCTCCAACCCCTCCGCCGCGGCGAGGCGCGCGATCCCCTCCTCGATGATCCGCTCGCGCTCCGCCGCCGCCAGCACGACGAAGCGGCGCCTGAGACCCGCCTCGTACGCGGCGAAGCCGCGCGCCGCGAAGGGCTCGGTGCCGGCCAGGATGCGGTGGCCCTCGGTCAGCTCGCCGGAGGCGAGGCCATGCGCCGCGTCGCTGCCCTGGGCGAGGTCGAAGCGCACCACCTCGCCCCCCAGCACGCACAGGATGCGCTGCAGCGGCCGCACCCAGGGGACGCCGCTCTCCCCCCAGCGCATGGATTTCGGCCAGGGGAAGCCGCGCAGCACGCCGGGCAGGGCGCGGGCGATCAGGTCGTGCGCCTCGATCACGCTGCCCGGGCGGGCGAGCACCCAGAAGCCGCCCTCCTCCCGCAGCTCCTCGCGCGCCGCGCCATGCTTGCGAAGGAAACCCTCAAGGGCCGCGGCCGGCGCGCCTGTCCGCGGGCCGCGCTCCTCCTTTGCCGCCGTCTCGGCGCGCGCCGCGACCTCGCCCAGCAGGGCGAGGCGCCGCGGGCCGTGGAAGGCGCGCGGCGTCTCCGCCAGCAGCGGCGCCAGCGCGCGCTGGACCTGCGCCGCCAGCTCCTCCGCCGCGCGCGCCTGCATGCGCGCGGGGATCTCCTCGGAGAGCAGCTCGAGCAGGAATTCGGGCACGGCTAGGCCGCCCGCCGCCGGCCGGGCCGCCGAGGGCTCATACCAGGAGCACGAAGTTCCGACCCCGCGGCCTGCGGAGCAGGCCGAGGCCGCGACTGCGGCCCGCGGCACATGCCGCGAAGCCAGGCCCCCGCGGCAACTGCCGCAAACCAAGCCACGGAGCGGCGCCGGCGACTGAGGGCAGTTGAGATGTCAATCTCAACTGCGCTTGGTATCAGGCGGCTCACGCGCGCTGCTCTCCCGCCAGCCACGCCTCGCAGCACCCTTTCGCCAGCGCGCGCACCCGGCCGATATAGGCGGCGCGTTCCGTCACGCTGATCGCGCCGCGGGCATCCAGCAGGTTGAAGCGGTGGCTCGCCTTGATGCACTGGTCATAGGCCGGCAGGGCGAGCGGAGGGTCGCGCACGAGCAGCGCGTTGCACTCGCGTTCCGCATCGTCGAAGTGGCGGAACAGCATGGGCACGTCGGCCGCCTCGAAATTATAGGCGGAGAATTCGCGCTCGGCCCGCAGGAACACCTCGCCATAGGTCACGCCGCGCCCGTTGAAGTCCAGGTCGTAAACCTTCTCCACGCCCTGGATGTACATCGCCAGGCGCTCCAGCCCATAGGTCAGCTCGCAGCTCGGCACCTCGCAGGGGATGCCGCCGACCTGCTGGAAGTAGGTGAATTGCGTCACCTCCATCCCGTCGCACCACACCTCCCAGCCGAGGCCCCAGGCGCCCAGCGTCGGGCTCTCCCAGTCATCCTCCACGAAGCGGATGTCGTGCAGCAGCGGGTCGAGGCCGATCGCGCGGTAGCTGCCGATCAGCAGGCTCTGCGGATCGGGCGGCGAGGGCTTCAGGATCGCCTGGTACTGGTAGTAGTGCTGCAGCCGGTTCGGGTTCTCGCCGTAGCGCCCATCGGAGGGGCGGCGGCAGGGCTGGACATAGGCGGCTCGCCAGGGTCCGGGGCCGAGGGCGCGCAGCGTGGTCGCCGGGTGGAAGGTGCCGGCGCCCATCTCCATGTCGTAGGGCTGCAGGATGAGGCAGCCCTGCGCCGACCAGTAGGCGTGCAGGCGCAGGATCAGGTCCTGGAAGGAGAGCGGTCGGTCGGCCATGGGCGGCGCACATTAGGTGCCGCCCCCCGCGCGGGCAACGCTCTCGCCCGGCATCAGAGCCCGATCCGCGCCCAGGCCGCGCGCTCCTCGAGCGCCGCCATGGCCCCCTCCGCCACGCTGGGCAGCAGCCGGAGCAGCAACGGCCGGCGCCGCGCGCCCACCGGCAGGATGCGCACCTTCTCGCCGAAGCGCCGCTTCGCCTCGCCCACCGCATCGCCGAGCCGGTCGGCGAGGCCGAGCTCGACCGCCCGCCGCCCGGTCCAGAAGCGGCCGGAGAAGAGCTCGGCCTCCGGCAGGCGCAGCCTGCCCCCGCGGCGCGCGCGGACCCAGGCGGTGAACTCCTCGTGCAGCGCGCCGAGCAGGTGCCGCAGCCGCTCGGCATCCTCCGGCCGCTCCGGCAGGAAGGGGTCCCAGAAGCTCTTCTCGGTCCCGGCGGTGCGCACGCGCCGTTCCACCCCCAGCCGCTCCAGCGCGCCCTGGAAGCCGAAGCCCGAGGCGATCACGCCGATGGAGCCGAGGATCGAGGCCGGATCCGCGATGATCTCGTCGGCCGCGCAGGCCAGCCAGTAGCCGCCCGAGGCCGCCGCGTCCTCCACGCAGGCGATGACCGGCAGCTTCTTCTCCTCGGCAAGCTGCCGGATGCGCCCGGCGATCAGGCTGGACTGCGCGGCGGAGCCACCCGGCGAGTTGATCACCAGCATCACCGCCGAAAGCCGCCGGAGGGCGAAGGCGCGCTCCAGCAGCGGCGCGACCGCAGCCAGGCTGAGCCCCCCGCCCAGGCCCGGGCGCGGGGTGATGATGCCGGAGAGGCGGAGCAGCGCGACGCGCGGGCGTCGGTCGAAGATGGCGGGGATCATGCCCCAGAGATGCCAGGGCCTGGCCGGGCATCAAGCCATCCCTTGCGCCCGCCGGGCCCGCTTGCCATCACGGCCCGGCGGGAAGGGGCGGCCGAAATGGGCGCAGGCTGGCAGTTCTGGGTCGATCGCGGCGGCACATTCACGGATATCGTTGCCCGCGACCCGGCGGGCCGGCTCAGCACGGCCAAGCTGCTGTCGGAAGACCCGGGCCGGTACCGCGATGCCGCCGTCGCCGGCATCCGCCGCATCCTCGGCCTCGCCCCGGACGCGCCCATCCCGCCCGGCACCATCGAGGCCGTGAAGATGGGCACCACGGTCGCCACCAACGCATTGCTGGAACGGCGCGGCGAGCGCGTGCTGCTCCTGGTGAACCGCGGCTTCGCCGACATCCTCCGCATCGGCAACCAGGCGCGGCCGCGCCTCTTCGATCTCGACGTCCGGCTCCCCGCCCTGCTGCACGAGCGCGTCGCCGAGATCGGCGGCCGCGTTGCGGTGGACGGGACGGAGATCGAGCCGCTCGACGAGGCGGGCGCGCAGGCCGCGCTGGAAGCGGCGCGGCAGGAGGGCATCACCGCCGTCGCCATCCTGCTGATGCACGCCTGGGCGCATCCCGCGCATGAGCTGCGGCTCGGCGAGATCGCGCGCGAGGCGGGCTTCACCCAGGTCTCGCTCAGCCACCAGGCGAGCCCGCTGCCGCGCCTGGTCCCGCGCGGCGACACCACCGTGGTGGACGCCTATCTCTCGCCCATCCTGCGCCGCTACGTGGATCAGGTGGCGGCCGAGCTGCGGAGCTTCCGGCCGTCCGGTGACCCGGCCGGTCGGGACGAGGTGCGGCTCTATTTCATGCAATCCTCCGGCGGGCTGGCCGAGGCCGGGCATTTCCAGGGCAAGGACGCCATCCTCTCCGGCCCCGCCGGCGGCATCGTGGGCGCGGTGCGCACCGCCGCCATGGCGGGGTTCGAGCGCATCATCGGCTTCGACATGGGCGGCACCAGCACGGATGTCGCCCTCTATGCCGGCGCCTTCGAGCGCGCCTTCGAGACGGCGGTCGCCGGCGTGCGCATGCGCGCGCCGATGATGGCGATCAACACGGTGGCCGCCGGCGGCGGCTCCATCCTGGGCTTCGACGGCGCGCGTTTCCGCGTCGGTCCGGAGAGCGCGGGCGCGGTGCCCGGCCCCGCCTGCTACCGGCGCGGCGGTCCGCTGACCGTGACGGACGCGAACGTGATGGCCGGCAAGGTGCAGCCGCGCCACTTCCCGGCGATCTTCGGGCCGGCGGGCGACCAGAAGCTGGATGCCGATGTGGTGCGCGAAGGCTTCGCCGCGCTGGCGCGGGAGATCGCGGCCGCGACCAAAGCCGCGCCCGCCGATCCGCGCGAGGTGGCCGAAGGCTTCCTCCGCGTCGCCGTCGCCAACATGGCGAACGCCATCAAGCAGGTCTCCATCCAGAAGGGCCATGACGCGGCGCGTTAC
>DASQVL010000051.1:0-2763 GCA_035640795.1 Crenalkalicoccus sp.
TGGATCACCTGCGCCTCGTCGTCGTAGTGCGCGTTCATCTGGGGGAAGTCCGCCAGCGCACCTACGAGCGCGCGCATCACGAAGGGCAGCGGCGTCAGCCGGGGCCGACCAGGGCCGGCTGCGCCGGCGTTGAGCGCGGCACGGAGCTCCTCCAGCGCCGTCACGTCCACCTCCTCGACGTAGGAGAAGTGGGCAATGCGGCGCGTCGCCTCCGCCATCCGTTCCGCGATGCGGCGGCGGAGCCCGGTGACCGGGATCTCCTCGACCGTCGTCCGCAGGGACCGTTGTCGGACCGACGCCTCCGCCCCTCCGCTCCGCAACACCAGGTCGAGGTCCGCGTGCCGGATGCGCCCGCCCGGGCCGGTCCCCGGGATGCGCCGCAGGTCGAGCCCTGCCTCCTTTGCCCGCTGGCGGACGGCGGGCGAGGCGAGGGGCCCTTCCTCCGTGGCCGATCGGGCGGCCGCCGGAGGGTGCGGCGCCGGTGGGGCAGCCGACGGACCGTCCGCGGCGGCGCGGGCGGGCTGCGGCGCCGGCGTCCTCGTCGATCTTCCATCGCCGTCGCCCGGCACGTCCAGCCGCACCAGCTCTCCCCCGACGGCGAGCTTCGAGCCCACCTCCCCGCCCAACCCGGCCACGGTGCCGGCGGCGGGCGAGGGGACCTCGACCGTCGCCTTGTCGGTCATCACCTCCGCCAGGATCTGGTCCTCGCGCACCGCGTCGCCGACCTTCACGTGCCAGGCGACCAGCTCGGCCTCGGCCACGCCCTCGCCGATGTCGGGCAGCCGGACGATGCGGATCACGCCCAACTCAGCCACCCTCCTCGAGGACCGCCCGCAGCGCGCGCGCGACTCGCGCGTGGCCGGGGAAGTAGTCCCATTCCTGCGCGTGCGGGTAAGGCGTGTCCCAACCCGTCACGCGCAGGATCGGCGCCTCCAGGTGCCAGAAGCAGCGCTCCTGCACCTGCGCCGACAGCTCCGCACCAAAGCCCGAGGTGCGCGTCGCCTCGTGCAGGATCACGCAACGCCCCGTCTTGCGCACGGAGCGCTCGATCGCGTCGAGGTCGAGCGGCACCAGCGTACGCAGGTCCAGGACCTCGGCGTCGATCCCGGTCTCCTCGACCGCGGCCATCGCGACGTGCACCATGGTGCCGTAGGCGAGCACCGTCGCCGCCTCGCCCTCGCGCCGCACCGCGGCCTCGCCGAGCGGAACGGCGTAGTGCCCCTCCGGCACCTCGCCCAGCGGGTGGCGCGACCAGGGGACGACGGGCCGGTCGTGGTGGCCGTCGAAGGGGCCGTTGTAGATGCGCTTGGGCTCGAGGAAGACGACGGGGTCGTCGTCCTCGATGGCCGCGATCAGAAGCCCCTTCGCGTCGCGCGGGTTGGACGGGATGACGGTCTTCAGCCCGCAGACGTGGGTGAACAGGGCCTCCGGGCTCTGGCTGTGGGTCTGCCCGCCGAAGATGCCGCCGCCGCAGGGCATGCGGACCACCATCGGCGCGGTGAACTCGCCCGCCGAGCGGTAGCGCAGCCGCGCCGCCTCGGAGACGAGCTGGTCGTAGCCCGGGTACATGTAGTCGGCGAATTGGATCTCTGCGACGGGGCGCAGGCCGTAGGCCGCCATGCCGACAGCGACGCCGACGATGCCCGTCTCGGAGATCGGCGTGTCGAAGCAGCGCGACGCGCCGTACTTGCGCTGCAGCCCCTCCGTGCAGCGGAACACGCCGCCGAAGTAGCCGACGTCCTCGCCGAAGACGACGACGCGCGGGTCGCGCGCCATGGCGACGTCCAGCGCGTCGCGGATGGCCTCGATCATGCTCCGGCGGGGGACCGCGCGGTCCTCCGCGGGCGGGGTGGTGGCGGCCGCGGCGCCGTCGTCCATGGTCGTCACACCCCGAGCTCGGCGCGCTGCTCCCGCAGGTGGCGGGGCATCTCCTTGAACACACCCTCGAACATGTCCGCCGCACCCGGCTTCGGCCCTTCCATCAGCGTGCCGTGTCCCTCGGCCTCGCGCGCCGCCGTCCGCACCTCGTCCTCGATCTCCGCCTGCAGCTGGGTGTTGCGCTCCTCGCTCCATTCGCCGCGGAGGATCAGGTGCCGCTTCAGCCGCTCGATCGGGTCGCCGAGCGGCCAGGCGTCAGATTCCTCCCGCGGCCGATAGCGGGAGGGATCGTCGGAGCTGGAATGCGGCCCGGCGCGGTAGGTGACCCACTCGATCAGGGTCGGGCCCAGGTTGCGCCGCGCCCGCTCCACCGCCCAGGCCGCCACCGCGTGCACGGCCATGTAGTCGTTGCCGTCGGCGCGCAGCGAGGGGATGCCGTAGCCGTGCGCCCGCGCCGCGAAGGTCGCGCTCTCTCCCCCCGCGACCTCCTGGTGGGAGGAGATGGCCCATTGGTTGTTCACCACGTTCAGCACGACCGGTGGGCGGTAGACGGACGCGAAGACAAGCGCCGCGTGGAAGTCGCTCTCGGCGGTCGAGCCCTCGCCGACCCAGGCGGCGGCGACACGCGTGTCGCCGCTGATCGCGGAGGCCATCGCCCAGCCCACCGCCTGCACGTACTGGGTGGCGAGGTTCCCGGAGACCGAGAAGAACCCCGCGTCCTTCGCCGAGTACAGCACCGGAAGTTGCCGCCCGCGCAGCCGGTCCGCCGCGTTGGAGAAGACCTGGCAGATCAGGTCCGTGAGCGGCCAGCCCTGGGCGATGAGCAGCCCCTGCTGGCGGTAGGTGGGGAAGTTCATGTCGCCCCTGGCCAGGGCCGTCTGGAAG
>DASQVL010000052.1:0-4288 GCA_035640795.1 Crenalkalicoccus sp.
ACTTCCTCCCCCAAGTCCCCCACCATCCTTCTTTTCATCCCTTTTCCGCTGCGCGGCCCCGGCCGGTCGCGCAATGCCAAACCCGCCCGCCCCAGAAAACACGAAGGCGGGACGACGATACCTCGCCGCCCCGCCTTGCAGTCACGGAAGCCAGCCCGTCCCGCCCGGGACGGACCCGGCCCTCAGCTATGCGCCAGCACCGCCAGGAGCAGCAGCGCCACGATGTTGGTGATCTTGATCATCGGGTTCACCGCCGGCCCCGCCGTATCCTTGTACGGGTCGCCCACCGTGTCGCCGGTCACCGCCGCCTTGTGGGCGTCGGAGCCCTTGCCGCCGTAATGGCCTTCCTCGATGTACTTCTTCGCGTTGTCCCAGGCGCCGCCGCCCGTGGTCATGCTGACTGCCACGAAGAAGCCGGTGACGATGACGCCGAGCAGCATCGCCCCCAGCGCCTCGAAGCCGGCAGCGCGACCGGCCACCGCCCAGATCAGCAGGAACCAGGCGATGGGCGAGAGGACGGGGAGCAGGGAGGGCACGATCATCTCCCGGATCGCGGCGCGGGTCAGCATGTCCACCGCCCGGCCGTAATCCGGCCGGTCGCGGCCCTGCATGATGCCCGGCTTCTCGCGGAACTGCCGGCGCACCTCCTCGACCACCGCCTGGGCGGCGCGACCGACCGCGGTCATGGCAAGCCCGCCGAACAGGAAGGGCAGCAGCCCGCCGAACAGCAGCCCCATCACCACGTAGGGGGAGGACAGGCTGAAGGTCAGCGGCCCAACCTCCCGGAAGAAGGCGAACTCCGCCGGGTTGCGGGAGAAGTAGGTGAGGTCCTGGGTGTAGGCGGCGAACAGCACCAGCGCGCCGAGCCCCGCCGAGCCGATCGCGTAGCCCTTGGTCACCGCCTTCGTCGTATTGCCCACCGCGTCCAGCGCGTCGGTGGTCACCCGGATCTCCTTCGGCAGCCCCGCCATCTCGGCGATGCCGCCGGCATTGTCGGTGACCGGCCCGAAGGCATCCAGCGCCACCACCATGCCGGCGAGCGACAGCATGGTGGTGACCGCGATGGCGATGCCGTAGAGCCCCGCCAGGCCGTAGCTGATCAGCACGCCGGCGATGATGATCAGCGCCGGGATCGCCGTGCTCTCCATGGAGACGGCGAGGCCGCGGATCACATTCGTGCCGTGGCCGGTCTGGGAGGCCTCGGCGATTGCCTGCACGGGCCGGAAGCTGGTGCCGGTGTAGTACTCCGTCACCCAGACGATGGCGCCGGTGACGGCCAGGCCGATGACGCCGCAGAGGAACAGCGAGAAGGCGCTGAAGCTGTGCCCGGCCGCCTCGATCGTGCCGCTGCCGAACATCAGGAAGCTGAGCGGCAGCAGCACGATCAGGGAGAGCACGCCGGTGGCCGCGAAGCCCCGGTACATCGCCCCCATGATGGAGTTGTTCTTCGGCAGCTTCACGAAGTAGGTGCCGGCGATGGAGGTGACGACGCAGACCGCGCCGATGGCCAGCGGGAACAGCATGCCCGCGATGCGCATCGCCGGATCCGTGAAGGAAATGGCGGCGAGCACCATGGTGGCGACCATCGTCACCGCATAGGTCTCGAACAGGTCGGCCGCCATGCCGGCGCAGTCGCCCACGTTGTCGCCCACATTGTCGGCGATGGTCGCCGGGTTGCGGGGGTCGTCCTCCGGGATCCCGGCCTCGACGTTGCCCACCATGTCGCCGCCCACATCGGCGCCCTTGGTGAAGATGCCGCCGCCGAGGCGCGCGAAGATCGAGATGAGCGAGGCGCCGAAGCCGAGCGCGACCAGGCTGTCGATCACCGTCCGGTCGTTCGGCGCGTAGCCGGCGAACACGACCAGGATGAAGAAGTAGCCGGCGACGCCGAGCAGGGCGAGCCCGGCCACCAGCATCCCGGTGATGGCGCCCGACTTGAAGGCGGCGTCCAGCCCCGCGGCGAGCGAGCGGGTGGAGGCCTGGGCGGTGCGGACATTGGCGCGCACCGAGACGTTCATGCCGATGAAGCCGGCCAGGCCCGAGAGCGTCGCGCCGAGCGCGAAGCCGATGGCCTCCGGGATGCCGAGCCAGATCGCGACCAGCACGAACAGCACCAGCCCGACCGCGCCGATGGTGGTGTACTGCCGCTTCAGGTAGGCGGTGGCGCCTTCCTGGATGGCGCGCGAGATCTCCTGCATGCGGTCCGTGCCGGCATCCAGCGCCAGCACCTGCCTCGAGGTCACCACGCCATAGGCGATGGAGAGCGCGCCGAGCGCGATGACGATCAGCAATGACAAGGCTATCACGACCCGATCCCCCCAGACGCGGCGACGCGCCGAACGCGGCCTTGCAGGCCGTACAGGTGGCCCAGCGCGAGCGCCGCGCACCCTATGCGGGCGGCCGCGGTGGCGCAACGGTGGCAGGTGGCAATTCCGCCTCCCGCATGCTTGCGGCGCGGCGCCGTCGCCCGCACCATGCGCATCCGAACCGTCCTGGGGGGATGCGCATGAACCGGCGCCTGCTGCTCGCCGCCCTGCTCGCCTTCGGCCTCGTGGGGCCGCTGCAGGCGCAGGAGGTGGTGGAGAAGAAGACCTTCGAGGCCGGCAGCTACCGCACCCGCGGCGGCGCCACCATCGCGGAGGTGCGGATCGGCTACCAGACCATGGGCACGCTGAACGCCGCCGGCGACAATGCCGTGCTGATCTGCCACTACTTCAGTGGCAACAGCAATGCCTTCGGCAGGCTCGACCCGAACGGGCCCGCCGGCTACTGGGACGCCATCATCGGGCCGGGCAAGGCGATCGACACCAACCGTTTCTTCGTCATCTCCTCCGACACGCTGGTGAACCTGAACGTGCCGGATCAGCGCACGGTCACCACCGGCCCGGCCAGCATCAACAAGGCGACCGGGCGCCCCTACGGCATGGACTTCCCCGTCGTTTCCATCCGCGACTTCGTCGAGGTGCAGAAGCAGCTTCTCGACAAGCTGGGCGTGAAGCGGCTCGCGCTGGTCGCCGGGCCCTCGATGGGCGCGCTGCAGGTGGTGGAATGGGCGGCCGCCTACCCGGAGATGGTCGAGCGCGCCATGCCGGTCATCGGCGGCGAGGTGGACCCCTGGCTGATCGGCTGGCTCGAGATCTGGGAGGCGCCGATCCGCCTCGACCCCAATTGGCGCAACGGCGACTATTACGGCCCGGGGCGGGAGCCGCCGATGCGCGGCCTCGCCGAGGCGCTGAAGATCGTCACGCTGCAGGCGAATGACCGGCTGGGCGTGGCGAAGTACGGCCGCGGCGCGGCAGAGGGCGAGGACCCGGCGCACAGCATGCAGGGCCGCTTCGCCATCGAGAAATGGCTGGACGATGCCGCCATGGCGCGCGCCAAGGCCTCGGACGCCAATTCCTTCCTCTACCTGACCCGCGCCAACCAGCTCTTCCTCAACGAATACCCGAGCGCGGAGGCGGCCCTCTCGCGCAGCCAGGCGCGCTGGTTCGTGGTCATCAGCCCGAACGACCGGACCTTCCTGCGGGAGGCGATGCAGGACTGGATCGCCGGGCTGCGGAAGTCCGAGCGCCCGGTGGAGACGGCCGAGGTGACCGGTCCGCTCGGGCATCTGAACGGCGTGGTGGGCATGGCGCCGCTCGCGCCGAAGATCGCGGCGTTCCTGCAGTAGGCCGCAGTGGCCGGGGGGCGCCGGGCATCAGGCCCGGCGCTCCACCAGGTCCAGCAGCACGGCGTCGAAGGCCGGCGCCGCCTCGTAGGCCACCCAATGCCCGGCGCCCGGGATCACCCCGGTCCAGGCCCCGGGCTGCACGGCCCGCAGCGCCTGGAAGCGCGCCTCCAGCGCCGGCCAGGCGATCGCGTCCCGCTCGCCGTAAAGCAGCGTCACCGGCGCGCGCGCCCGGGCGATGGCGTCGCGCAGCGAGGTGCCGGAGGCGAAGCCGCGGCTGCGGAACCGCGCATGGCGCGTATTCCACTCCTGCACCGCCAGCGCCAGCGCGTCGATGCGCCGCGGATCGGCGAACATGAGGACTTCCAGGTTGTGCCGGTGCGCAGCCAGGCGCTCTGCGCCTTCCAGGGCACGCACCTTGGTCAGTTCCGTCGGCTGGCGCGGCAGGCCGAGCGCGCCGGCACCGACCAGCGTCACCGTCCGGAGCTCCGCCCCCGCCATCGCCGCCACATGCCCCGCCAGCAGCGCGCCGAAAGAGAAGCCCACCAGGTCGTAACGCGCCCCGCCCAGCAGCAGCCCGATGCCCTGCCGCACCACCGCCGCGATCGGCGCCGGGTCGCC
>DASQVL010000053.1:0-5410 GCA_035640795.1 Crenalkalicoccus sp.
GCCGCCCTGCTGCATCAGGCGCAGGACATCCTGGCCGGCGCCGCCGCGGTGCAGGCGGCGGCGGCCGCGCTGCTCGCCCAGCTGCCGGAGCTCTTCGCCGGCGCGCCGCCGCCATTCGGGGGTGACCTGCTGCTGCACTGAGCGGCCTCGAGAGGCTTGCGGCCTCGTTACGTTATATTATAACGAGGCGGCATGAGACGTACCGCCCCGCTTCTCCTTCTTCTCCTCGCCATGCCGGCCCTCGCCCAGGAGCCGCCCGAGGCCACGCTGCCCGACGTCGTCGTCCAGGCGCAACGCGCGCTCGCCGCGCGGCAGGACATCCTCCCCCGCTTCGGCGCGCGCGAATACCGGCTGGATCGGCAGACCATCGAGGCGCTGCCGGGCGGCTTGAACCAGCCGCTCAACCAGGTGCTGCTGCAGACGCCCGGCGTGGTGCAGGACAGCTTCGGCGAGATCCATGTGCGCGGCGAGCACCGCAACCTGCAGTTCCGCCTGAACGGCGTGCAGCTGCCCGAGGGCCTGGCCGGCTTCGGCCAGACCTTCGACGCCCGGGAACTGCGCAGCGTCTCCGTCCTGACCGGCGCCCTGCCGGCGCAATTCGGCTTCCGCACCAACGCGGTCATCGAGCTCGAGACCCGGACAGGCGCGTTGGATCCCGGCGGCAGCATCGGCGTCTATGGCGGCTCGCGCGGCCTGATCGAGCCGCATGCCAGCTGGGCCGGGGTGCTCGGCAACTGGGACCTCTTCGCCACCGGCACCTTCCTCCGCAGCAACCAGGGCGTCGAGAACCCGACCAGCTCCTGGGAGGCCATCAACGACCGCACGCAGCAGACCCGCGGCCTCGCCTATGCGGCGCGGCAACTCGACGACACGACGCGGCTCTCGCTGATCGCCGGCACCGCGCTGAACCGATTCCGCATTCCCGTGACACCCGGTCTGCAGCCGCAATTCACCGCCTTCGGGGTCTCCGACTTCAACAGCGCCGACCTGCGGGCGCGCCAGTGGGAGCGGACGTGGTACGGGGTGGCGGCGCTGCAGAAATCCTGGGGCGATGTCGACCTGCAGGTGGCGCCCTTCATTCGCTACTCCTCCATCCATTTCGTCCCGAGCACGCTGGGAGAGCTCATCTTCAACGGCGTCGCCTCCGACGTCTTCCGCTCGAACCTCGCCCAGGGCCTGCAGACCGACGCCGCCTGGCGCCTCGCCGAGAACCACACGCTGCGCGGCGGCTTCCAGTTCACCGCCGAGCGCGCCGCATTCCGGGCGGATACGACGGTGCTGCCGCTCGACGCCATGGGCAACGTGATCGACGACCCCTTCACGATCAACGACCGCTTCGGCCGCACCGGCTGGCTCTACGGCTTCTACCTGCAGGATGAGTGGCGCATCACGGAGCGGCTGACGCTGAATTTCGGTGCTCGCTGGGACCAGATGGTGGAATTCGTCACCCACGGCCAGATCTCCCCGCGGGTCAACCTGGTCTGGCGCCCGACCGACACCACCATCGTCCATGCCGGCTATGCCCGGACCTTCACGCCGCCGCAATTCGAGCTCGTGCAGACGCCGACGATCCAGCGATTCGTCGGCACGACCGGCGCGCCCGCGAACCTGCAGAACGACCCGGTGCTGCCGGAACGCGCGAACCGCTTCGATGCCGGCGTCTCCCAGCGCGTCACCGAGAACCTGACGCTCGGGGTCGACGCCTATTACAAGAACGTGCACGACCTGCTGGATTTCGGCCAGTTCGGCAACGCACTGATCTTCACGCCCTTCAACTACCGGCGCGGCAAGATCTACGGCGTGGAGTTCAGCGGCAACTGGCGGTCGGAGCGCTGGCTGGTCTACGGCAACTTCGCCATCAGCCGCTCCATGGCGCGTGACATCGTCTCCGCGCAGTTCACCTTCGACCCGGAGGAACTCGCCTTCATCAACAGCAAGTTCATCCGCACCGACCACGACCAGCTCCTCACCGGCTCGGCCGGCGCGATCTGGAGGGGCTGGGAGGGCGGGCGGCTCTCCGCCGACATGCTCTACGGCAACGGGCTGCGCCGGGGCTTCGCCAATACGGAGAAGCTGCCGCCCTATGCCACCTTCAATTTCGGCGTGGCGCAGGACTTCATCGGGCCGGATGGCGGCACCTGGACGGCGCGGGTGGACCTGATCAACGCCTTCGACACCATCTACCAGCTGCGCGACGGCACCGGCATCGGCGTCGGCGCGCCGCAATTCGGGCTGCGGCGGTCGATCTTCGCGGGGTTGAGCCGGGCGTTTTGAGCTGGGCGTGGGTGGCCCTTGGGGGAGGAAGCTCACGTCGCCTTCGGCGACCCCCCAAACCCCCACCATCCTTTTTCTGATCCTTTCTCCAAAGCGCTTGCTCGGTCCGCCTGGAAGACTCCCGGCCAACCTGTTTCTCTGTTCGGCTGAAAGAGGGCCGTTTCTCCGTCCCGGCCACCTTCCGAGACGGGCCGCGCGCAGCCGCGGTCACGGGTGGCCGCAGGCCACCGCGAAGCGGCGCGAAGCGCCCTTGACCGCGGCGAGCACGGCCCGAAGCTCGACCAGGCCGGGCCCGCCCCACCCCACACCCCGGCGCCCGCATGCAAGGACCCGCCATGGCCACCCGCATCGTCCTGATGGAGAACCCGATGAGCGCGACAGAGATCGCGCGCGAGCTCTGCCCCGCGGAGTTCGAGCTGGTGGTGGGCCGCCTCGGCACGCCGGAATTCGCCGCCGCGATGCGCGACGCGCCCTTCCTGATCGGCCTCGGCGATCCCGCGATCGACGACGCCTTCTACCGCGCCGCCCCCGGCCTGAAGCTCTTCCAGCTGCTCTCCGCCGGCTACGACCGCTGCGACATCGAAGCCGCGCGCCGCGCCGGCGTGCCGATCTGCAACAATGGCGGCGCCAACGCGACTGCGGTCGCCGAGCACACCCTGATGCTCATGCTCGCCTGCTGCCGCCGCCTCCCCTGGCAGCACGAAAGCGTCGCCTCGGGCCGCTGGCGCGGCAACGACCCTGCGCAGGTGCGGCTGTTCGAGCTGCGCGGCCGCACCCTCGGCATCGTCGGCCTCGGGACCATCGGGAAGAAGGTCGCGCGGCTGGCCAGCGCCTTGGGCATGGCGGTGCAGTACTACGACATCCGCCGGCTGACCGAGGCGGAGGAGGACGCGCTCGGCGTCCGCTTCCGCCTGCTGCGGGAGGTGCTGGCGAGCTCGGACGTCGTCTCGCTGCACGTGCCCCTGCTGCCCTCGACGCACCACATGATCGGCGCGGCGGAGCTCGCCCTGATGCAGCCGTCCAGCTACCTGATCAACACCTGCCGCGGCCCGGTGGTGGACGAGGCCGCGCTGACCCGCGCCCTGGAATCCGGTGCCATCGCCGGCGCCGGGCTCGACGTGTTCGAGCAGGAGCCGACGCCGCCCGGCAACCCGCTGCTGCGGCTGCCCAATGTGGTCCTCACGCCACATTTCGCGGGACCGACCTGGGACAACCAGGAGACCCGATTCCGCAACGCCTTCGACAACTGCCAGCGCGTGGCGCGGGGAGAAGCGCCGCTCTGGGTCATCCCGGAGCTGGCAGGACCGCCACAGCCGGGTTGATGCCGGGCCGCCACAGTCCGGTCACGATTGCCCCATTCCCGCCCCAATTCCATTGCCGCTGACGCTTCGGTTGTATACCTGATTCGGCCTGCCGCTCACAAAGGAGTGACCGCGTTGGCCGCGCCCTGCCCGGACCTCCCCTGCCCGCCGCAGCCCGCGCCGGCACAACCCTTCCGCCGCCTCTGGTGCCTGGCTCGCGGCTATTTCGGGTCGGAGGACCGTCGCATCGCGCTCGGCCTCGCCTGCGCCGTGCTGGTCTTCAAGCTCGGCCAGGTCGCCATGCAGCTCCGCATCAACCTGTGGCAGCGCGAGATCTTCGACGCGCTGGAGCGGCATGACGGCACGGGCTTCGCGCGCCACGCCGCGCTGTTCCTGCTGCTCGCCCTCGGCGCCATGGCGACCGCGGTCGGCCAGCTCTGGGCGCAGCAGATGCTGGCGCTGCGCTGGCGCCGCTGGCTCGTGGAGCATTTGCAGTCCCACTACGTGGCGGGGGGCACCGCCTGGCTGCTCGGCCTGCTGCCGGGCTCGGCGGACAACCCGGACCAGCGCATCAGCGAGAATACGCGCTGGGCGACCTTCATGGCGGTGGATCTCGCCATCGGCCTGCTGCACGCGGTGCTGATGGCGGTCTCCTTCATCGGTGTGCTGTGGGGGCTCTCCGGCTCGCTGGGCCTGCCCTTCGGCCTCGCGCTGCCCGGCCACCTGGTCTTCGCGGCGGCGCTCTATGCGCTGGCGGGCGGGCTCATCACCTGGGCGATCGGCCGGCCCATGGTCGGCATCAACATCGCTCGCAACCAGGCGGAGAGCGACCACCGCTTCGCCCTGCTGCGCCAGCGCGAGCATGCGGAGGGCGTAGCACTCCTCGCCGGCGGCGCGGACGAGACGCGTGGCCTGCACGCCGCCTTCGGGCGCGTCCTCGGCGTGATGCACGGGCTGCTGCGGCGGGAACGGCAGCTGATGTGGGTCGGCTCCGGCTACGGCATCATCGCCTGGACCCTGCCGACGCTGCTGGAGGCGCCGCGCTTCTTCGCCGGCGAGCTCACCCTGGGCGCGCTGATGCAGACCTCCCAGGCCTTCCTGGAGGTGGCGATCGCCCTCTCCTTCTTCCAGCAGGCCTGGCCGCGCATCGCCGACTGGCGCAGCCATGTGGAGCGCGTGGTGGCGCTGGAGGACAGCCTGGAGGCGGCCGCCGCCGCCCGCGCGGCGAGCGGCATCGCCCGCCGCGAGGATGCCGGGGCGATCGCGCTCCACGGCCTCGCGTTGCGGAGCCCGGAGGGCGCCGTGCTGGTCGCCGAGGCCACCGCCGAGCTCCGCGCCGGGGAGCGCGTGCTGATCCAGGGCGAAAGCGGCGCCGGCAAGAGCACGCTGTTCCGCGCCATCGGCGGCCTCTGGCCCTGGGGCAGCGGCGCGATCCACACGCCGCCGCGCGAGGCGATGATGGTGCTGCCGCAGCGGCCCTACCTGCCGCTCGGCACGCTCAAGGCGGCGCTCGCCTATCCCGCCGCGGCGGATGCCTTCGAGGAGGTCGCGGCGGCCGCGGCGCTCCGCCGCTGCGACCTCGGCCAGCTGGTCGCGCGGCTGAGCGAGGCGGCGCGCTGGGACGCCGTGCTCTCGCTCGGCGAGCAGCAGCGCCTCGCCTTCGCGCGGCTGCTGCTGCACCGGCCGCGCTGGGTGCTGATGGACGAGGCGACCTCGGCGCTGGACGAGGCGAGCCAGGCGGCGATGATGGCGCTGTTCGAGGCCGAGCTCGCCGGCTGCGCCCTGCTCTCCATCGGCCACCGCCCGGGGCTGGAGCTGTGGCACGACCGCGTGCT
>DASQVL010000054.1:0-21726 GCA_035640795.1 Crenalkalicoccus sp.
CGGCGGCCAGCTCCTCCACCGGCCGCACCGTGACCGCATTGCCGAGATGCGCGCGCGTCTCCGCCGGCACCCGCGCGGGGTCGAGGTGCAGTGCCACGCTGCCATCCGCGTGCAGCAGGCCGAAGCCGAGGGCGAGCGGCGTGTGATCCAGGTCGCCGCCGCGGATGTTGAGCAGCCAGGCCAGGGCGTGCGGGTCGGCCAGCACGGCGGCGTCCTCCCCTGCCGCGCGCAGCGCCGCCGCCGCCGCCTGCCGCTTCGTCTCCGCCGTCTCCCCCGCGTAGTCGAGCGGGTGCGGCACGGGCGGCGTCCGCGGCGGCGCCGGGCGGTCCCGCCAGATGGCGTCCACCGGGTTGGCGGAAAGCGGCACCAGCGTCACGCCCTTGGCCTGCAGGCGCTTGAGGCCAGCCTCGCTGATCAGCCAGGGGTCGTAGCCGATGCGCAAGCCCTGGGCGTGCTCGCGCAGCCATTCGACGGGGGGCTGCTCCGTCACGTGGCGGCGCTCCCAGAGCGCCAGGTCGGTTTCCGCCGCCGCCTGGGTGGTGTAGCGGCCGTCGGTGAACAGGGCGGCGCGGTCCGGCATGACGATGGCGAGGCCGGCGCTGCCGGTGAAGCCGGAGAGCCAGGCGAGCCGCTCGGCGGAGGCGGGCGCGTATTCGCCCAGGAACTCGTCGGCGCGGGGCACCAGCAGGCCGTCCACGCCCTGGCGGGCCAGTTCGGCGCGCAGCGCCGCAAGCCGGTCGGTGGGGGTCAGGGGGGAGGCTCCTTTCTCGAGTGTCAACAAAAAGGCGGATATCCACAGAGATCCATGCGCACTGCGCATGGCTCCGCTTCGGCCTTCACGCAGTCACCGTTTCCGTTCCGCCCCTATCTCGCAGCTGCGCAGCGCCGACGCGATCCGTGGCCCAGCCGGGGTCCCGGGCACGTCCGGCGACGCCCGGACCGCGGCCGACCGGCCCCGGCCCGGCAGACGGAACGCTAGCCATGGACGCCCGCCTCACCAAGAACGAGATCGCCTTTCTCCTCCCCCTGCCCCGCAGCGCCGAGGCGGACCGCATCGAGCAGCTCCGCCGCGCGGCGCGGGAGGCGCATGGCCGCGCAGTGCGCGAGGGGCTGCACCGCGCCCTGGGCCGCATCACCGGCGCGCTCGGCGCCTGGTGGGAGCGGGAGCGTGCGGCGGCCGAGCTCACCCGGCTGAGCGACCGCGAGCTGCGCGACATCGGCATCGCCCGCGGCGAGATCCGGCGGGTCCTGGCCGGCGGCTGACCGCGGGCTGCGCCGGGCGCATGGCTGCCGCGCCCGGCGCCAGCTTGCTGCATGGCGCGGCAATCTGGTCCGCTGCCAGCATGCCGACTGCCCTCCTCTCCGCCGTCGCCGCCGCCGCGGCCTCCATCAGCCTGGCGCTCGGCGTCCGGCAGACCTTCGGGCTTTTCCTGCTGCCCCTCTCGACGGAGGCGGGGCTCTCGCCGGTCTGGCTCGGCGCGGCCGTCGCGCTGCATAACCTGATGTGGGGCCTCGGACAGCCGGTCACCGGCGCTCTGGCCGACCGCTTCGGGGCGGGCCGCATCATGGCGGGCGGCGCGCTGGTCTTCGCCGCCGGCCTCGCCATGCCGGCGCTGGCACCGCATCCGCTGACCCTGTTGCTCGGCGTCGGCGTGCTGACCGGGCTCGGCGTTTCCTGCACCGGCACGGGTGCGGCCCTGGCGGCGGTCGGCCGCGTGGCGCCGCCGGGACGGCGGGGCGAGATGATCGGTCTCGCAAGTGCGGGCGGCTCGCTCGGCCAGGCGGCGCTGGTGCCGGTGGCGCAGCAGCTGATCGGCGGCATCGGCGCGGTCGCGACGCTCGGCATCATGGCGGCGTCCATGCTGATCGTGCTGCCGGTCGCGCGCACCCTCGAATGGCGCGGGCCGGCTGCGACCGCGACGAGGCCGACGGGGCTTGCCGGCCTGCCCGCCCTGGCGCGGAGCGCGCTGGCCGACCGCGACTTCGCCCTGCTGACCGCGGGCTTCTTCGCCTGCGGCTTCCAGCTGGCCTTCCTGACCATGCACCTGCCCTCGCACCTCGCGCTCTGCGGCCTGCCGACGGGGCTCGGGGCGATGGCGCTGATGACGATCGGGCTGTTCAACATCCCGGGCAGCTGGCTGTGCGGGCGGGTCAGCACGGTGATGGCGCCGGAGCGTGCGCTGGCGCTGATCTACCTGCTGCGCACCGTGGCCATCGCCTGCTTCGTGCTGGCGCCGCCCAGCGGGGCGGGCACGCTGGTCTTCGCCGCGGTGATGGGCTTCGTCTGGCTGGGCAGCGTGCCGCTGACCAACGCGGCGATCGCGCGGCGCTTCGGCGTGACGGATCTCGGCGCCCTCTATGGCGTGTGCTTCCTGTCGCACCAGCTCGGCGGATTCCTGGGGGCCGGCAGCGGCGCGCTGCTGCTGCAATGGGCGGGGAGCTACGCGGCGTTCTGGCCCGTGATGATCGCGGTGGGGCTGGCGGCGGTCGGGATGAACGCGGCGGTGCGCCAGCCGGTGCGGGCGATGGCGTGAGGCCTGGGGGGTACTCCCCCCGCCCCCCCGGGAGCCACCCGCGCCTTACTTCCGCAGCACCAGCGTCGCCCAGCGCCCGAGGGTGATGCGCCGCTCGAGCCGCAGCCCGGCACGCCGGTGCGCGGCCAGGACCCAGGGCATCTGGGTGTCCAGCAACCCGGCCAGGATCGCCGTGCCGCGCGGCGCCAGATGCACGCCGAGATCGCGCGCCATCGCGCAGAGCGGCCGCGCCAGGATGTTGGCGAAGACCAGGTCGTAGCGCCCGCGCCGCACCACCGCGTCGCGCCAGCCATCGCCGCGCCGTGCCCGCACCAGCGGCGCCACACCGTTCAGCCGCGCATTGTCGGCGGCGACGCGCACCGACCAGGGCTCGATATCCACCGCCAGCACCGGCCGGCGCAGCAGCTTCGCCGCGGCGATCGCCAGGATGCCGGAGCCGGTGCCGAGATCGAGGATCCGCCGCGGCGCGCGGTGCGCCACGGCTTCCAGCGCCAGCAGGCAGCCGCGCGTCGAGGCATGCTCCCCGCTGCCGAAGGCGAGCCCGGCATCGAGGCGCAGCGGGATCCGCCCCGCCGCGGGCGCATCGGGCAGATGCGTCGGCCGCACCAGGAAGCGGCGGCCGATCGGCTGCTCCGGGAAGCTCGCCGCGCTGCGCTCCAGCCAGCCTTCGGCCGCCACCGGCGCGACCAGGAGCGGCGGCGCCGTGATGCCAGCAACCGCCGCGGCGAGCGCCAGCGCGCCGGCAAGCTCCGCCTGGCCCGCGCCGCGTTCCCGCACGCCTTCCAGCCGCCAGGTGTCGGTCGCCTCGTCCCGCACATAGGCGACGGTCGCGCAGACGGTGCCGAGTGCGGCCTCGAAGGCCGGCACGGCCGCCTCCGGCAGGCCCTCGAACGCGAGCGTCTCCAGCGGAGGGCCGCGCGGCGTCATCGGCAATGGTAGAGGACGGCACGGCCGCCGCCGAGGCCGTCCGGCATGGCGGGAAGGTAGCGCCGCCGCACCTCCACCGCGTCGCGCTGCGTCTGCCGGCAGTGCTGCTCCGCCGCGTCGGCCAGGCTCTGGTCGTCGCGCAGGCGGGTGGCGGCGAGCTCGATCGAGGCCGGCGTCTGCGACAGCAGGTAGAGCTCCGACGAGCAGCAGGAGAGCCCGAGCAGCCCGAGCGCGGCGAGCCGGCGCATCACGCCTTCTCCACGAAGCGGTCCAGCACGCGCTTGCGGCCGGCCTTCTCGAACAGGATGTCCAGCCGGTCGTCCTCCACCGCCTCCACCGTGCCGTAGCCGAATTTCTGGTGGAAGACGCGCGCACCGACCGACAGCGCCTCGGCGCGGGCCGGACGCTCCTGCACCTCCCAGGTGCCGGCCTCGATCACGCGCGGGCGACGGGACATCAGCGCGCCGCCGGCGAAGACGCTGGGAAGGGCGGCGATGCGCGCACGCTCCGCCCCCGCGCCGCCCTCGCGCTGGATGTGCTCCTCCGGCAGCTCGTCCAGGAAGCGGCTCGGGATGGAGCTGGTCCAGTTGCCGTAGACACGGCGGTTGGCGGCGAAGCTCAGGATGGCGTCGCGCCGCGCCCGTGTGAGCCCTACATAGGCCAGGCGCCGCTCCTCTTCGAGCCCCTTCTCGCCGCCCTCGTCCAGCGCGCGCTGGTTGGGGAAGAGCCCCTCCTCCCAGCCCGGCAGGAAGACCATGTCGAACTCCAGCCCCTTGGCGGCGTGCAGCGTCATCAGGGAGATGCGGTCATCCGCCGCGTTCTCGTCATTCTCCATCACCAGGGCGACGTGGTCGAGGAAGCCGGCCAGGCTCTCGAACTCGCCGAGCGCGCGGAGGAACTCCTTCAGGTTGTCGAGGCGGCCCGGCGCCTCGGGCGACTTGTCCTGCTGCCACATCGCCGTGTAGCCGCTCTCCTCGAGCAGCGTTGCCGCGGTGAGGACATGGCCCTCGCGCTCCAGCATGGCGCGCCAGCGGTCGAAGCCGTGCAGCAGCTCGGCGAGCGCCTGGCGCGGCTTCGGGCGGAGCGCATTGCCCTGCGCCAGGCGCGCCGCGGCGGCGGAGAGGGGGATGCGCTGCTCCCGCGCGACGGTGTGGATGGCGCGGAGCGCGGTATCGCCGAGGCCACGCTTCGGGACGTTCACGATGCGCTCGAAGGCGAGGTCATCGGCCGGCTGGGCGAGCACGCGGAGATAGGCGAGCGCGTCGCGGATCTCCTGTCGCTCGTAGAATTTGGCGCCGCCGACGACGCGGTAGGGGATGCCGAGGGTGATCAGCCGCTCCTCGAAGGCCCGGGTCTGGAAGCCGGCGCGGACCAGGATGGCGATCTCGGCGAGCGTGTGGCCGCCGCGCCGCGCCGCCTCGATGCGCTCGCCGACCATGCGCGCCTCCTCCTCGGAGTCCCACAGGGAGACCAGCCGCACCTTGCTGCCATCCGCGTCGTTGCGGCCGGTGCGCAGCGTCTTGCCGAGCCGCCCGCGGTTGTGGGCGATCAGGTGGGAGGCGGCGCCGAGGATCGGCCGGGTGGAGCGGTAATTCGATTCCAGCCGGACGATGCGCGCGCCGGGGAAGTCCTTCTCGAAGCGCAGGATGTTCTCCACCTCCGCGCCGCGCCAGGAATAGATGGACTGGTCGTCGTCGCCGACGCAGCATATGTTCCGGTGCCCCTGTGCCAACAGCCGCAGCCAGAGATACTGCACCAGGTTGGTGTCCTGGTACTCGTCCACGAGGATGTAGCGGAAGCGCCGGTGGTAGTCGGCCAGCACCTCCTCCTGCGTGCGCAGCACCTCCGTCATGTGCAGCAGCAGGTCGCCGAAATCGGCGGCGTTCAGCTCGCGCAGCCGCTGCTGATAGGCGGCGTAGAGGGCGCGGGCACGGCCGACGGCATAGTCCGTATCCTCGGCCGGCGTCACCCGGTCCGGCGTCAGCCCGCGATCCTTCCAGCGCTGCACCACGCCCATCAGCCCGGGCACCGGCCAGCGCTTGGTGTCGAGCCCCGCCGCCTCGCAGACCTGCTTCAGCAGGCGCAGCTGGTCGTCGGCGTCGAGGATGCTGAAGCTCGGCGTGAGCCCGACATGCTCGGAGTGCCGGCGCAGCATGCGCGCGCAGAGGGCGTGGAAGGTGCCGAGCCAGAGGCCCTCCACCGGGCGCTGGATGATGGCGGAGACACGCTCCCGCATCTCCCGCGCCGCCTTGTTGGTGAAGGTGACGGCCAGCACCTGGCTCGGCCAGGCGCGGTTGGTCAGCAGCAGGTGGGCGAAGCGCGTGGTCAGCACGCGGGTCTTGCCCGTGCCGGCGCCGGCCAGGACCAGCAGCGGGCCTTCCAGCGTCTCCACCGCCTCGCGCTGCTCCGGGTTCAGCCGCGCGAGGTAATCCTCGGCGGGAATCGGCGGGGGCGCGTCTATCGGGGGCACGACGCTGGGTATAGAACGACGGGCGAACGCCTCCAACCGGCCCGCCGCGACTGCTCGCCCCGCTTCACACCCTGCTCACCTGGGCCGCCCGCCATGGCAGCGCGCTGCTGGCGGCGAGCATCCTGCTCGGCACCGTGGTGCCGCCCGTCTCCGCCGCGCTGCGCGGCGTGGTGGCGCCGACGGTCGCGCTGCTGATGGCGCTGGTGCTGCTGCGGCTGGACCCGGCGCAACTGCTGGCCACGCTGCGGCGGCCCGGGCTGGTGGCCGCAGCCTGCGCCTGGCTGCTGCTGGCCTGCCCGGTGCTGACCTTCGGCATGACACGGGCGCTGGGCCTCACCGGCCCGCTGGGTGCCGCGGTGACGCTGATGGCGGCGAGCTGCGCCGCGACCTCCGCCCCCGCCTTCGCGCGGCTGGTGGGGCTGGATGCGGAGCTCTCCCTGGTAGTCGCCGTGCTGACCACGGCCCTCGTGCCATTCACCGCGCCGCCGCTGGCCCTCGGGCTGCTCGGGCTCGATCTCGCGCTCTCCGTCCCCGGGCTGATGCTGCGGCTGCTGCTGGTCGTCGGGCTGCCCGCCCTGGCCGCGCTGGCGCTCCGTCGGGCGCTGGGGGCGGAGCGACTGGCACGTGCCGGGCCGGCGATGGATGGGCTGATCGTGCTCGCGCTGGTCGTCTTCGCCTTCGGCGTGATGGATGGCGTGCTGGCGCGGCTGCTGGCCGACCCGCTCTGGGTGCTGGGCGGGCTGGTGCTGGCGATGGCGGGCAATCTCGGCCTGAACGCCGCGACGGCGCTGGCCTTCGCGCCGGCGGGACGGCGCGCGGCGCTGGCCGCGGGGCTTCTGGCGGGGAACCGCAACCAGGCGCTGTTCCTGGCGGTGCTGCCGCCGGAGGCGGATCCCGGCGTGCTGCTGTTCTTCGCGCTCGGGCAGGTGCCGATGTTCGTCAGCCCATTCCTGCTGCGGCCGGTCTACCGGCGGCTGGACCGGTGTCGGGCTGACCGTGCGGGCCGAAACCGGTCCAGCCAGGCTTCAGCCAGCGATTGATGCGGGCAGGACACCAGGATGACGAGAAGGGCCCGGGACGGCGGACGCCCCGGGCCCTTCTCCATCCTTGGCGGTGCGGAGGCTCAGGCCGCCTCCTGCTCCCCCTCGGCCTCGGCCTCCGGCTTCGGGCCGCTGTCCTGGCCCTTGGCGACCGGGTCGCGCTCGACCAGCTCGATCACCGCCATGGTCGCGGCATCGCCGTAGCGGATGCCGGCGCGCAGCACGCGGATGTAGCCGCCATTCCGCGCCCGGTAGCGCTCGGCGAGGGTGGTGAACAGCTTGTCCACCACCTTCTCGTCCATCAGCTGGGCATAGGCCTGGCGGCGCGCATGCAGCCCGCCGCGCTTGCCGAGGGTGATGATCCGCTCGACATAGGGCCGCAGCTCCTTCGCCTTGGGCAGGGTCGTGGTGATCTGCTCGTGCTTGAGGAGCGAGGTCGCCATGTTGCGGAACATGGCGAGCCGGTGGGTGGAGGTGACGCCGAGCTTCCGGCCCGCGATCCCGTGACGCATGGTATCCTGTTCCCTAGACGCGTGTGCCGCCGCGATTCACGCTCCGCTCCTCGCTGCGCTGCGGTGCTCCGCGGTCGCGGCGGGCGGCCCGGTTCAGAACGGCTCTTCGAGCTTCTTGGCCAGGTCCTCGATGTTCTCGGGCGGCCAGCCGGACACGGTCATGCCCAGGCTGAGGCCCATGGAGGCGAGGACCTCCTTGATCTCGTTCAGCGACTTGCGGCCGAAATTCGGGGTGCGGAGCATCTCCTGCTCGGTCTTCTGCACCAGGTCGCCGATGTAGACGATGTTGTCGTTCTTCAGGCAGTTGGCGCTGCGGACCGAGAGCTCGAGCTCGTCCACCTTGCGCAGCAGGTTGCGGTTGAAGGGCAGGTCGTCCTGCTGCTCCTCCTGCACCCGCTGGCGCGGCTCGTCGAAGTTGATGAAGAGCTGCAGCTGATCCTGCAGGATGCGGGCGGCGAGCGCCACCGCATCCTCCGGCGCCACCGTGCCGTCGGTCTCCACGTCCACCACCAGCTTGTCGTAGTCGGTCACCTGGCCGACGCGGGTCGGCTCCACCCGGTAGGCCACGCGGCGCACCGGGGAGTAGATGGCGTCCACCGGGATCAGGCCGATCGGCGCGTCCTCCGGCCGGTTCTGCGCCGCCGGGACATAGCCCTTGCCGGTGTTGACGGTGAGCTCCATGGAGAGCTTCGCGCCATCGTCGAGCGAGCAGATCACGAGGTCGGGGTTCGCGATCTCGATGTCCCCGGTGGTCTGGATCTGGCTCGCCGTCACCTCGCCCGGTCCGGTCGCGGTCAGCTGCAGCCGCTTCGGGCCCTCGCCCTGCATGCGGATGGCAAGCTGCTTCACGTTCAGCACGATGTCCGTGACGTCCTCGCGCACGCCCTGGATGGAGCTGAACTCGTGCAGCACGCCGTCGATCCGCAGAGCGGTGACGGCCGCGCCCTGCAGCGAGGAGAGCAGCACGCGGCGCAGCGCGTTGCCGAGCGTCATGCCGAAGCCGCGCTCCAGCGGCTCGGCCACGATGGTGGCGTTCCGCTCGGGGTCGGAACCGAGCTCGACGCCCAGCTTCTCCGGGCGGATGAGCGACCGCCAATTCCTCTCGATCACCTGGGCCTCCTCAGCCGCCCGCGCTCAGACGCGGCGGCGCTTCCGCGGCCGGCACCCGTTGTGCGGAATCGGCGTGACGTCGCGGATGGCAGTTACGTAGAAGCCGACCGACTGCAGGGCGCGCAGCGCGCTCTCGCGGCCCGAACCGGGGCCGCTGACCATGATTTCCAGCGTCTCCATCCCGTGCTCGCGCGCCTTGCGGCCGGCATCCTCGGCGGCGACCTGCGCGGCGTAGGGCGTGGACTTCCGGCTGCCCTTGAAGCCCTGGCTGCCGGAGGACGACCAGGCGATGGCGTTGCCCTGGGCGTCGGTGATGGTGACGATGGTGTTGTTGAAGGTCGCAAGAACATGGGCGACGCCCGAGCTGATGTTCTTGCGCTCCTTCTTGCGGGGGCCGCGGCTGGCGCCGCCGGCGCGGGGTTCGCGGGCCATGCTACTTCGTCACCTTCTTCTTGCCGGCGATCGGCACGGCCTTGCCCTTCCGGGTGCGGGCATTGGTGTGGGTGCGCTGGCCGCGCACCGGCAGGCCGCGACGGTGGCGCAGGCCGCGGTAGCAGGCCATGTCCATCAGCCGCTTGATGTTCATCGCGACCTCGCGCCGGAGGTCGCCCTCCACCCGGTACTCGCGGTCGATCAGCTCGCGGATGCGGAGGACCTCCTCATCCGTCAGCTGGTTGACCCGCCGCTCCTCCGGGATGCCGAGCTTCTGGCAGATCTCCAGCGCGTTCTTCGGCCCGATGCCGTAGATGTAGCGCAGCGAGATCGGAACCCGCTTGTTGGTGGGGATGTTCACGCCGGCGATGCGCGCCACGTCCTGCTCCTGAGCCTGGGACGGCCGCGCGGGCGCGGGCACGATCCCTTAACGCGATCCTGAAACGCCAAGCGCGGCCCGGGGCGCGGCATCGGAACCGCCCCCGACCGCGGGAGGCGCGGACTATAGCGGTGCGGCCGCCCCCGTCAAGGCCTGTCGAGGATGGCTGCGATCTGCCGCGCCACCTCCTCCATCTCCGCCATGCCGTCCACCACCCGGAGGATCCCCCGGGCGGCGTAATAGGGCAGCAGCGGCGCGGTCTGGCGGTGATAGGCCTCGAGCCGCGCCGCCACCGTCTCCGCATTGTCGTCCGGGCGGCGGGTGAACTCGGTGCTGCCGCAACGGTCGCAAACCCCCTCCAGGCGGGGCCGCTTGAAGCGGTCGTGGTAGCCCTCCCCGCACACCGCGCAGGTGAAGCGGCCGGCGATGCGCTCGACCAGCGCGGCATCGTCCACCTGCAGCTCGATGACGTGGTCGAGCGGCATGGCCTTCGCGGCCAGCATGGCATCCAGCGCCTCGGCCTGGGTCACGGTGCGGGGAAAGCCGTCCAGGATGAAGCCCTGGGCGATGTCGCCCTGGGAGACGCGGCCGCCCAGCATCTCGATGATGATGGCATCGGGGACCAGCTCGCCGCGCTCCATGATCGCCTTGGCCTGCTGGCCGATGGCGCTGCCCGAGCGGATCTCCGCGCGCAGCATGTCTCCGGTGGAGATCTGGCGGAGGCCGCGCGCATCCTCGAGCCGCTTGGCCTGCGTGCCCTTGCCGGCCCCGGGCGGGCCGAGGAGGATCAGGTTCATGGACGTGCCTCGTTTTTGAGGGGAGCGGCGCTGCCCTTCCCCTCAAGCTCCCCTGCCCGCCAAAGGTCCGAAGGGTGCAGGGCACCGAGCCCCGGCGGGGTGTGCAGAGGGGCGGAGCCCCTCCGCCGGGGTCCAGGGCGGAGCCCCGATACTCTTCCAGGAACGCCCACGCCCTCTCCCCCGGCGGGGCCTAGCGCATCCGCGGCGCGCCGCGGCCGCCCAGCCGCGCCTTGCGGATCAGCCCCTCATACTGGTGCGCGAACAGGTGCGACTGCACCTGGGCCACCGTGTCCATGGTGACAGAGACCAGGATGAGGAGGGAAGTGCCCCCGAAATAGAAGGGCACGCCATAATTGCTGATCAGGATCTCCGGCAGCAGGCAGACGACGCAGAGGTAAAGCGCGCCGATTGCGGTCAGCCGGGTCAGCACCCGGTCGAAATACTCCGCGGTGTTCTGGCCGGGGCGGATCCCGGGGACGAAGCCGCCGTACTTCTTCAGGTTGTCCGCCGTCTCCTGCGGGTTGAACACCACCGCGGTGTAGAAGAAGGCGAAGAAGATGATCAGCGCCGCATAGAGCGCCATGTAGAGCGGCTGGCCATGCGCCAGCGCATTCGCCATGGTCGCCAGCCAGGTGTCCTCCCCCGCCGCGCCGGAGAAGCCGGCGACGGTCGCCGGGATCAGCAGGAGGGAAGAGGCGAAGATTGGCGGGATGACGCCGGAGGTGTTGATCTTCAGCGGCAGGTGCGTGTTCTGCCCCCCGAACATCTGGTTGCCCTGCTGGCGCTTCGGGTACTGCACCGGAATGCGGCGCTGCGCCCGTTCCATGAACACCACGAAGGCGATCACCGCAAGCCCGATCAGCAGGAAGGCGATGATGAACAAGGTGGAGAGCGCCCCCGTCCGCCCCAGCTCGAGCGTCGTCACCAGCGCATGCGGGAGGTTGGCGACGATGCCGGCGAAGATGATGAGCGAGATGCCGTTGCCGACGCCGCGGGCGGTGATCTGCTCGCCGAGCCACATCAGGAACATCGTGCCGCCGACCAGCGTGACGACGCAGGAGACGCGGAAGAAGAGGCCCGGGTCGTGCACCGCCGCGCCGACGCTGCCCCGCATCCCCTCCAGCCCCACTGAGATGCCGTAGGCCTGGAACAGCGCTATGAGGACGGTGAGATAGCGCGTGTACTGGTTGAGCTTCTTCCGCCCCGACTCGCCCTCCTTCTTCAGGGCCTCCAGGCTCGGCACCGCGGCGGTCATCAGCTGCACGATGATGCTGGCCGAGATGTAGGGCATGATGTTCAGCGCGAACACCGTCATGCGGCCGAGCGCGCCGCCGGTGAACATGTCGAACATGCCGAGGATGCCGCCGCCGTGCTGCTGCAGCAGCTCCCCCATCACGGCGGCGTCCACGCCGGGCACCGGCACATAGGTGCCGAGGCGGTAGACGATCAGCGCGCCGAGAGTGAACCAGATGCGCTTCTTGAGCTCGGTCGCCTTGGCGAGGACGCCGAAATTGAGGCTGCCCGCAAGCTGCTCGGCGGCGGAGGCCATGGCGCTGTCCTTCCAGCGGCAACGGCGCCCGCCGGGCGCTGGGGCCCGGCCTGGCGCCGTTGCCGGTCATCCTCTCGTCTAGGTAGCCGTCGCCCCCCGCCGCGACAAGCGGCGGGGCCGGGACGAGCTATTCGGCCGTGGGCGCCGCCGCCTCGGCCGGCGGGTTCAGCAGGGTGATGCTGCCGCCCGCCGCCTGCACCGCCGCGACCGCGCTGGCCGAGGCGCCGGAGACGGTGATGGTGACCGCCCGGGTGAGCGCGCCATGGCCAAGGAGGCGCACGCCAGCGTAGCGGCTGCCGGTGCGCACCATGCCGGCCGCGCGCAGCGCCGCCTCGTCGATCGGCGCGCCGGCGGGCAGCCGCCCCGCCTCCAGCGCCTTCTCCAGCGCGCCCAGGTTGAGCGGCGCGTAGAGCTTGCGCGAGGGGTTGACGAAGCCGCGCTTGGGCAGGCGGCGGTAGATCGGCAGCTGGCCGCCCTCGAAGCCGTTCAGCGCGACGCCGGTGCGCGCCTTCTGGCCCTTCACGCCCCTGCCCGAGGTCTTGCCCTTGCCGGAGCCGATGCCCCGACCGAGCCGCTTCGACTTCGGCCGCGCGCCCGGATTGTCGCGCAGTTCGTTGAGTTTCATGTCACGCACCCTGTCCCGGGGTCTCGTCCACCTTCACCAGGTGGGCGACCTTCCGGATCATGCCGCGCACCGCCGGCGTGTCCTCGAGCACGCGGCTGCGGTGCATCTTGTTGAGGCCGAGGCCGATCAGCGTCTCCCGCTGGCCCGGCTTGCGCCCGATGGGCGAGCCGGTCTGGGTGACGCGGATGGTCCGCTTCGCCGTCTCAGACTTCGCTGTCTCAGACACTGGCGCCGCCCTCCACCGGGTGGGCGGCCGGCTCCGCCGCCGCCGCCGGGGCCGCCGCCGCCGGCTCCCGCCGCGGGCCCAGGATGTCCGCCACCTTCTTGCCGCGCCGGGCCGCGACGGCGCGCGGGCTGGTGCTGCGGCTGAGGGCGGCGAAGGTCGCCTTGACCATGTTGTGCGGGTTCGTCGTGCCGGTGCACTTGGCGACGACGTCGCCCATGCCGAGCGTCTCGAACACCGCGCGCATCGGGCCGCCGGCGATGATGCCGGTGCCGGCCGGCGCCGCCCGCAGGATGACGCGGCCCGCGCCGTATTCGCCGATGACGTCGTGGTGCAGCGTGCGGCCTTCGCGCATCGGCACGCGGATCATGCCGCGCTTCGCCTGTTCGGTCGCCTTGCGGATCGCCTCCGGCACCTCGCGTGCCTTGCCCGCGCCCCAGCCGACCCGGCCTTTCTGGTCGCCGACGACGACGAGGGCGGCGAAGGAGAAGCGCCTTCCGCCCTTCACCACCTTGGCCACGCGGTTGATGGTGACGAGCTTGTCCTGCAGCTCGTCGCCCTCGCCGCGCTCCGGCCGGTTGTCGCGGTCGCGGCCGCCGCGGCGGCGGCGATCGCCGCCCTCGCCGCCCTCGCCGCCGCTCCTCGGTTCACGTGCCATGGGCGTGGTCCTCAGAAATCCAGGCCGCCCTCTCGGGCGGCGTCGGCCAGGGCCTGGACCCGGCCGTGATAGAGATAGGGACCGCGGTCGAACACGACCTTGGTCACGCCGGCAGCGACCGCCCGCTCGGCGACGCGCTTGCCGACCGCGGCCGCGGCCGCCCGGTCGGCGCCGGTCTTCAGCGCCTCCCGCATCTCCTTCTCGAGCGAGGAGGCGGCGGCGACGGTGCGCCCGGCGTCGTCGTCGATCACCTGGGCGTAGATGTGCCGTCCGGAGCGGAAGACCGAGAGGCGCGGGCGCCCGCCGGATTTCTGCTTGAGCTGGTAGCGCAGGCGGGCGCGTCGGCGCGCCTGCAGGGCGAGCTTCTCGGCCATTACTTCTTCTTGCCCTCCTTGCGGAGGATCTGCTCGTCCGCGTACCGGATGCCCTTGCCCTTGTAGGGCTCGGGGCCGCGGAAGCCGCGGATCTCCGCGGCCACCTGGCCGACCTGGCGCTTGTCCGCGCCCTCCACCTTCACCGCCGTCGGGCGCTCGCAGGTGATCTTGATGCCCATCGGGATCGGGTAGCGGATCTCGTGGCTGTAGCCGAGGTTCAGCACCAGCTCCTTGCCCTGCACCGCGGCGCGGTAGCCGGTGCCGTTGATCTCCATGGATTTTGAGAAGCCCTGGGAGACGCCCAGCACCATGCCGTTGATCAGGCTGCGCGTGGTGCCCCACATGGTGCGGCTGCGGCGGTCGTCGCGCCGCGGCTTCACCGCCACCTGGTTGCCCGCGATCTCGATATCCACGTCATCCGTCAGGTCGAGCTTCAGCTCGCCGAGCTTGCCCTTCGCGGTCACGGTGCGGCCGGAGAGCGCCACCTGGACGCCCTGCGGGACCGGCACCGGATACTTGCCGACGCGCGACATCTGTGCCCCCTCAGAACACGCGACAGAGGACCTCGCCGCCCACATTGTGGACGCGGGCCTCGTTGTCGCTCATCACGCCGCGCGGCGTGGACAGGATGGAGATGCCGAGCCCCGAGTAGAACTTCGGCAGCTCCTTGATCTTCGAGTAGACGCGCCGGCCGGGCTTGGAGACGCGGGTGATCTCCTTGATCGCCGGCTCGCCTTCCGAGTACTTCAGCTCGATCTCGATCTGGCGGATGCCGGGGCGGAGCTCGGCGGTGCGCCAGGCGCGGATGTAGCCCTCGCGCTTCAGCACCTCGAGCACGTTCTCCCGCAGCCTGCTGGCAGGCGCGATGCAGCGCGTCTGCCGCGCGCGCTGCGCGTTGCGGATGCGGGTGAGCATGTCGCCCAGCGGATCGGACAGCGACATATCGCGCCTCCTACCAGCTCGCCTTGACCACGCCCGGGATCTGGCCCTCGTTCGCCAGCTCCCGCAGCTTGTTCCGGCAGAGCCTGAACTTGCGGTAGTTGCCGCGCGGCCGCCCGGTCAGCTCGCAGCGCAGCCGCACGCGGTTGGCGGCGCCGTTGCGCGGCAGCTGGGCGAGGCGCAGCGATGCCTCGAAGCGCTCCTCCACCGGCAGGGCGCGGTTCATCACCACGGCCTTGAGCGCGGCGCGCTTCTCGGCGTGCAGCTTGGCGAGCTGCCCCCGCCGCTTGTTCTTCTCGACAGCCGAAGTCTTGGCCATGCGGTTCTATCCTCCGGAACCTGCCGCGGCCGGGCCGCGGCGGTTTTCCAAGCTCAGTTTGCGAAGGGCAGGTCGAAGGCCTTGAGCAGTGCCTTCGCTTCCCGGTCCGTCTTCGCGGTGGTGACGAACACGATGTCCATGCCGCGCACCTGGTCCACCCGGTCGTAGTTGATCTCCGGGAAGACGATCTGCTCCTTCAGGCCGAGCGCGAAGTTGCCCCGCCCATCGAAGCCCCGGTTGCCCGGGATGCCGCGGAAGTCGCGGACGCGCGGCAGGGCGATGGAGACCAGCCGGTCGAGGAACTCGTACATCCGCGCCTTGCGCAGCGTGACCTTGCAGCCGATCGCCTGGCCCTTGCGGATCTTGAAGCCCGCGATCGCCTTCTTGGCCAGCGTCTTCACCGGCTTCTGGCCGGAGATGACGGCGAGCTCGGAGACCGCCGCGTCCAGCTTCTTCTGGTCGCCCGCCGCCTCGCCCACGCCCATGTTGATGACGATCTTCTCGAGCTTCGGCACTTCCATCGGGTTCTTGTAGCCGAACTCCTCGCGGAGCCGCGCGCGGATCACCTCGTCGTAGTGGCGGCGGAGCCGCGGCGCCTCCTCGGGCGTGGCCTGCGCCGCACCCGCCTTGGCGGCGATCGTCGCCTGCCGGCTCTCGCGCTGTTCCTCCTTGGAGGCCGTGCCGCCGCGCGGCGGCGCCGGCGTCTTCGCCCCGCCCTTGCCGCCGCCCTTCTTCGTGTCGCTCATCGGTCGAGCACCTCACCCGAGGCCTTCGCCACCCTGACCTTCCGGCCATCCTCCAGCACCCGGAAGCCGACGCGGGTCGGCTTGTCCGACTGCGGGTCGATCAGCGCCAGGTTCGAGAGATGGATCGGCGTCTCCTTCTCGATGATGCCGCCGGGCTGGTTGAGGCCCATCGGCCGCTGATGGCGCCTCACGACGTTCACGCCCTGCACCAGGGCGCGGTCGTCCTCCGGCAGCACGCGCAGCACCTCGCCGCGCCTGCCCTTGTCCCGGCCGGCCAGCACCTGGACGCGGTCGCCCTTCTTGATCTTCGCCGCCATGGTCAGAGGACCTCCGGCGCCAGGCTGATGATCTTCATGTAGCGCCGCGCGCGCAGCTCGCGCACCACGGGGCCGAAGATGCGCGTGCCGATCGGCTCGCCCTGCTTGTTGATCAGCACGGCCGCGTTGCTGTCGAAGCGGATCGCGGTGCCGTCGCCGCGCCGCACCGGATAGGCGGTACGGACGATGACGGCGCGGTGCACCTCGCCCTTCTTCACCTTGGCGCGCGGGATCGCCTCCTTCACGGAGACGACGATCACGTCGCCCACGCTGGCCGTCTTCCGCTTGGAGCCGCCGAGCACCTTGATGCACTGCACGCGGCGCGCGCCGGAATTGTCGGCAACGTCGAGGTTGGTCTCGGGATGGATCATCGGACGCCCCTCACGCCCCCGCTGCCGGCGCCGGGTCCGCCGGCGCGGCGTCCGGCGCCGGTGCGGCGGGCGGCGTCACGGCGCGCACACGCTCCACCGGCTCGCCGTTCCGCTGGACGACCTGCCAGGCCTTGCGCTTGGAGATCGGCGGGCATTCCTCGATCTGCACCACGTCGCCGTCGTGGCACAGGTTCGCTTCGTCATGCGCGGCGTACTTCTTGGAGCGCCGGATGAACTTCTTGTACAGCGGGTGCATCACGCGACGTTCGACAAGCACCGTCACGGTCTTGTCCATCTTGTCGCTGACCACCCGGCCGGTGAGGACGCGCTTCGGCATCGCCGTCGGTCTCCTCTAAGCCTTGGGTTGCGCATCGGCCGCGCGCTTGCGCTCGGCCATCACGGTCTTGATCCGCGCGATGTCGCGCCGGACCACCTTGATCCGACCCGTCGCCTCCAGCTGGCCGGTCGCCCGCTGGAAGCGCAGGTTGAACTGCTCCTTGCGCAGGTCGAGCAGCAGCGCGCTGAGCTCGTCCGGCGTCTTGACGCGGATATCCGCGACCTTCGTCATGGCCTCACGCCTCCGCCGCGCCGAGGCGCGACACGATCTTCGTCTTGATCGGCAGCTTGGCGGCACCGAGCGTCAGCGCCTCCCGCGCCGTCTCCTGCGCCACGCCGTCCACCTCGAACATGATGCGCCCGGGCTTCACCCGGGCGACCCAGTATTCCGGCGCGCCCTTGCCCGAGCCCATGCGCACCTCGGCCGGCTTGGTCGAGACGGGGACGTCGGGGAAGATGCGGATCCAGACGCGGCCCTGGCGCTTCATGGCGCGCGTGATGGCGCGCCGCGCCGCCTCGATCTGCCGCGCCGTCACCCGCTCGGGCTCGAGCGCCTTCAGGCCGAAGCCGCCGAAGGTGAGCGAGAAGCCACCCTTGGCGATGCCGTGGATGCGCCCCTTGTGGGCCTTGCGGAACTTGGTGCGCTTGGGCTGCAGCATGATCCTGTCCTCAGCGCTGCGGCGCCTGTTCGGCGGCGCGCTTGTCCTGCGCCAGCGGGTCGTGCGCCAGGATCTCGCCCTTGAAGATCCAGACCTTCACGCCGCAGGTGCCGTAGGTGGTCTTCGCCGTCGCCGTGCCGAAATCGATGTCCGCGCGCAGCGTGTGCAGCGGCACCCGCCCCTCGCGGTACCACTCCATGCGCGCGATCTCGGCACCGCCGAGCCGGCCGGAGCAGTTGATGCGGATGCCCTGGGCGCCGAGCCGCATGGCCGACTGCACGGCGCGCTTCATCGCGCGCCGGAAGGCCACGCGCCGCTCCAGCTGCTGGGCGATGTTCTCGGCGACCAGCGTCGCGTCGAGCTCGGGCTTCCTGATCTCGAGGATGTTCAGCGAGACCTCGGCGCCGGCCATGCGCTGCATGTCCTTGCGCAGCACCTCGATGTCCGCGCCTTTCTTGCCGATGACGACGCCGGGGCGGGCCGCGTGGATGGTCACGCGCGGCTTCTTCGCCGGCCGCTCGATGACGACCTTGGACACGCCCGCACCCTTCAGCCGCTCGCGCAACGTATTGCGCAGCTTGATGTCCTCGTGCAGCAGCTTCGCGTAGTCGTCGCCCGCGAACCAGCGGCTGTCCCAGGTGCGGTTGATGCCGAGCCGGAGCCCGATCGGGTTAACCTTCTGGCCCATGGCTTACGCGGCCTCCTGCGCCGGCTGTTCCTGCTCGGCGACCACGATCTTCAGGTGGCTGAACCACTTCTCGACGCGCGAGGCGCGGCCGCGCCCGCGGGCGTGGAAGCGCTTCATCACCGCCGAGCGCCCGACTTCCGCCCGGCTCACCACCAGGCGGTCCACGTCGAGCTGGTGGTTGTTCTCGGCATTGGCGATCGCACTCTCCAGTGTCTTCTTCACCGTGCCCGCAATGCGCCGCTTGCTGAAGGCAAGGGTCGCCACCGCCTCCTGCGCGCGCCGGCCGCGGATCATTGCCGCCACCAGATTCAGCTTGCGCGGGCTGACGCGGATGTTGCGCGTCACCGCCTGCGCCTCCGTCTCGTCCAGCTGCCGCTCGCGCTTCGGCTTGCTCATCGTCCCGTCCCCGCTCAGCCCCGCTTCGCCTTCTTGTCGGCCGCGTGGCCGCTGAAGGTGCGGGTCGGCGAGAACTCGCCGAACTTGTGGCCCACCATGTTCTCCGTCACCTGGACGGGGATGAACTTCTTGCCGTTGTAGACGCCGAAGGTCAGGCCGACGAATTGCGGCAGGATCGTGCTCCGCCGCGTCCAGATGCGGATGATCTCGTTGCGCCCGGACTCGCGCGCCCGGTCCGCCTTGTTCAGCAGGTAGCCGTCCACGAACGGCCCCTTCCATACGCTCCGCGGCATCGCGGTCAGCCCTTCGTCGCGCGGCGGCGGCGGATGATCAGCCGGTCCGTCCGCTTGTTGTTGCGCGTCTTGGCACCCTTGGTCGGCTTGCCCCAGGGCGTCACCGGATGCCGGCCGCCGGAGGTGCGGCCCTCGCCGCCGCCATGCGGGTGGTCCACCGGGTTCATCACCACGCCGCGGTTGTGCGGCCGCCGCCCCAGCCAGCGGGACCGGCCCGCCTTGCCGATCTGCTGGTTGGAGTTGTCGGGATTGGAGACCGCGCCGATCGTCGCCATGCACTCGGCGCGCACCGTCCGCAGCTCGCCCGACATCAGCTTGATCTGCGCATAGCCGGCATCCTTGCCGACCAGCTGCACATAGGTGCCCGCGGCGCGCGCGATCTTGCCGCCCGCGCCCGGCTTCATCTCCACATTGTGGACGATGGTGCCGACGGGGACGGCCGAGAGCGGCATGGCGTTGCCCGGCTTGATGTCGGCACGATCGCCCGCCACCACCGCATCGCCCGCGCGCAGCCGCTGCGGCGCCAGGATGTAGGCAAGCTCGCCGTCCTGGTACTTGATCAGCGCGATCCAGGCGGTGCGGTTCGGGTCGTATTCCAGCCGCTCGACCGTCGCCGGCACGCCCATCTTGCCGCGCCGCTTGAAGTCCACGTAGCGGTAGGCCTGCTTGTGCCCGCCGCCGCGGAAGCGGCTGGTGATGCGGCCGTGGTTGTTGCGCCCGCCGGAGGCGCTCTTGCCCTCCGTCAGCTGCTTGACCGGCTGGCCCTTCCACAGCTCGTCGCGCTTCACCAGGATGGTGCCGCGCAGGCTGGGCGTGACCGGGTTGAAGCTCTTCAGCGCCATGACGTCACGCGAGCCCCGTCGTCAGATCGATCACCTGGCCCTCGGCCAGGCGCACGATCGCCTTCTTCCAGTCCGAGCGCTGGCCAGGGCGGCCGCGGAAGCGCTTGGCCTTGCCCTTCATCACCAGCGTGTTCACCGCGAGCACGGAGACGCCGAACAGGCCTTCCACCGCCGCCTTGATCTCGGGCTTCGTCGCCTCCAGCGGCACGCGGAAGACGTACTGCCCGTGCTCGGACAGCGCGGTCGCCTTCTCCGTCACCAGCGGCGACAGGATCACCTGGTACATGCGTTCCCGGCTGATCACCGGGCGCTGCGGCCTGTCCTCCGCCTCGCTCATGCCGCCGGCTCCTCGGCCGCGGCGGCCGGCGCGGCGCCGAGGCGCTGCGCGAGCGCCTCGACGCCGGCGCGCGTCACCGCGAGCACGTCATGCTTCAGAATGTCGTAGACGTTGGCGCCGATCACCGGCAGCACCTGGACCTGCGGCAGGTTGCGCGCGGCGCGGCCGAAGTCGGCATCCACCTCGGCATCCACGACCAGGGCGCGCGACCAGCCGAGCGCCTTCAGCTGCTTCGCGAGCTCGCCTGTCTTGGCGCCGTCGCCCGCGACCGCCGCGTCCAGCACCACCAGCTTGCCGTCCCGCGCCTTCTGGCTCAGCGCGCTGATCAGGCCGAGGCGGCGCACCTTCTTCGGCAGGGAATAGCCGTGGTCGCGCACCACCGGCCCGTGCACCACGCCGCCCGTGCGGAATTGCGGCGCGCGCAGCGAGCCTTGGCGCGCATTGCCCGTGCCCTTCTGGCGATAGGGCTTCTTCGTCGTGCCCGAGACCTCGCCCATGCCCTTGACCTTATGCGTGCCGGCACGGCGCTTCGCGAGCTGCCAGTGCACGACGCGCGCCATGATGTCGGCGCGCGGCTCGGCCGCGAAGATCGCATCGGGGATCTCGATCTCCCCGGCGGCCGCGTTGCCGAGCGTGATGACCGGAACCTGCATCGTCCTCGTCCTCACGCCACCGCAGCGGGGAAGGGCGCGTCGGCATGGCGCGCGCGCTTCACCGCATCGCGCACCAGCACGTAGCTGCCCGCCGCTCCCGGCACCGCGCCCTTGATCAGCAGCAGCCCCTTCTCGAGGTCGTGGCCCGCCACTTCCAGGTTCTGCGTCGTCACGCGCTCCACGCCGAGATGGCCCGCCATCTTCTTGTTCTTGAAGGTCTTGCCGGGGTCCTGACGGTTGCCGGTGGAGCCGTGGCTGCGGTGGCTGATGGAGACGCCGTGCGAGGCCTCGAGCCCGCCGAAATTCCAGCGCTTCATCGCGCCCGCGAAGCCCTTGCCCTTCGTGACGCCGGTGACGTCCACCTTCTGGCCCTTCACGAAATGCGCCGCGGTCAGGCGCGCGCCAGGCTCGAGCGCCGCGTCCGGGCCGACGCGGAACTCCACCACCTTCAGCGGCGCCTCGACGCCCGCCTTGGCGAAGTGGCCGCGATTGGGCTTGGAGACGTTCTTGGGCTTTGCCCGGCCGATGCCGAGCTGCACGGCATCATAGCCGTCGTGCCCCGCCTCCCGCCGCGCCACCACGCGCACCTCGTCGAGGTGCAGCACGGTGACGGGCACAGTGCTGCCATCCTCGTTGAAGATGCGGGACATGCCCAGCTTCCTGGCGATCAGGCCGGTACGGCCGGTCTTCGCGGCCATGGCGTCGTACTCCCCCCGGCCTCAGATCTTGATCTCGACATCCACGCCGGCGGCGAGGTCGAGCTTCATCAGCGCGTCCACCGTCTGCGGCGTGGGGTCCACGATGTCGAGCAGCCGGCGATGCGTCCGGATCTCGAACTGCTCACGGCTCTTCTTGTCGACATGCGGCGAGCGGTTGACGGTGAAACGCTCGATCTCCGTCGGCAGCGGGATGGGCCCGCGCACTCGCGCCCCGGTCCGCTTCGCAGTGTTGACGATCTCCCGCGTGCTGGTGTCCAGCACGCGGTGATCGAACGCCTTGAGGCGGATGCGGATATTCTGGCTGTCCATGATACGCGGACCTGATCCCTGCTGCCGCCCTACTTCACGATCTTGGCGACGACGCCGGCGCCGACGGTGCGGCCGCCCTCGCGGATGGCGAAGCGCAGCCCCTCATCCATGGCGATCGGCGCGATCAGCTCGACATCCATCGTCACGTTGTCGCCCGGCATCACCATCTCCA
>DASQVL010000055.1:0-9375 GCA_035640795.1 Crenalkalicoccus sp.
TGTTCGCGGGGATGCACCTCAACGCCAACCGTTCTGCCGCCTACTTTTGCCTGCCCGCCGCGCAGGTCGTCGAAGTCGGCCTCGAGGTCGAGATCTAGCCAGGACGTCGCTAACCGGATCCGCCGCCGGCTGCCCCGCGCCAGCGACAAGTGGCACCTGGATGAGGTCGTCATCAAGATTGCGGGGGTGAAGCATTGGCTCCGGCGTGCCGTGGATCGGGCCGCCATGGTGCACGACGTGCTGGTGCAAAGTCGGCGCGACAAGCGAGCCGCCAAGCGTCTGCTACGCAAGCTGCTGAAACGGCAATGCCGAGCGCCGCGCGTCATGATCACCGACAAGCTCGCCAGCTGCAGCGCGGCGAAGGCGGAGCTGATGCCCGGTGTCGAGCACCGCCAGCACAAGGGGCTCAACAACCGGGCGGAGAATTCGCATCAGCCGGCGCGCCGACGAGAACGGCAGATGAACCG
The DNA here is from genome assembly GCA_035640795.1 of Crenalkalicoccus sp. Classification (GTDB taxonomy): domain Bacteria; phylum Pseudomonadota; class Alphaproteobacteria; order Acetobacterales; family Acetobacteraceae; genus DASQVL01. The sequence goes on from DASQVL010000055.1 coordinate 468, forward strand.
CTTCAAGTCAAGGCGGCAGGCCCAGCGGTTTCCCTCCGCCCGCGGTCAGATCGGCAACCTCTTCCACCTTCGCCGCGACCACGTCACCGCCAGCGAGGACCGCGCCGCCAGGGCGCGTGCCTTCGAGGCGTGGGCCGACATCAGCAGCGTCGCTGCTACGGCCTGAGCGTCACGTCACCGAGGTCGCATCCCAGCCAGCGCCGTCACCTCGGGTCCAACAGGGTGACGATGCCTCGGCCACCAACCCCAGCACCAGCGGCTGGATGCATCAACGTGAATGGACGATCCATGGTCCCGGCCGACCGACGCTCCAAGCCCCCGAGTCAAAGTTCACACCGCGGCTCAGCCAGGCCGTGGACTCCAAGACCCTCGACGGCAAAGAGTCCGCCGGCATCCTCGGCCATGTCCTCGAACCGCACGCTTTTCGAGATGGACGTCACGTACAACACGTCGAGATCGGGGCCACCGAATGCCACGCTGGTCGGGTAGCGCACGGGGAGCCCGAACTGCATGACGACGCGGCCGGCGGGATCGAAGCGGGCGATGGTGCCGGTGCGGACAAGTGCCGACCACACGTGGCCTTCAGCATCCACCGTTGCACCGTCAGGCGCCGTGCCAAGAGCGCTCAGATCCGCGAAGACACGCTTGTTGCGGGGCGTGCCGGTGACCGTGTCATAGTCGAACGCCCAGATGGTCTGCCGCGAGCTGTCCGCGAAATAGAAGGTGCGGCCGTCGGGGCTGAAACAGGGGCCGTTGGACGTCGCTATGTCGCCGACGAGCGGCGTCACCGTGCCGTCCGGGTTGAGGCGGAAGAGACCGCCGACCACGGGTTCCTCCTCGCCGCGATGCAGATGCATGGTCCCGGCCAGGAAGCGGCCCTGCCGATCGGTCTTGCCGTCATTCAGCCGGACATTCGGGTTGCCCAGGCCCAGCAGCGCGAAAGGCGTGGTCTGACCGGTCGCGAAGTCATGGCGGTGAAAGCCATCCTGCAGCGACAGGATCGCACCGCCCGAACGACAGAGCGACATCGAGCCGATCGGTGCCGGCACGGCGTAGTCCTGCCGCTCCCCACTGGCTGGATCCAGGCGGTGGATTACGCCGGCGAGCGAGTCGATCCAGAACAGGCACCGGGTCTCGGCGTCCCAGATCGGGCCCTCGCCCAGGCGATCCCTGGTGGTGCCCACGCGAGTGATGCGGATGTCGGCGGAATGCATGGCTCAATCCAGCCGGAGATCGATGGCGCGGATCAGGGCACCCCAGATCTCGCGCTCGCTGTCGATCATGTGGCGGAATTCGTCAGGGGAGTTTCCCTGCAGCTCGGCGCCCTGCGCGCCGAACTGGCGCGTCAGCTCGTCGGCGCGCTGCGCGCGATGGATGGCGTCGATCTGCCGCGCCAGGATGGGCTGCGGCGTACCCACGGGTGCGAAGATGCCGTACCAGTAGGACATGGCGATATTGCCGTAGCCCTGTTCGGCCAAAGGCCGCACATTCGGCAGCATCGGGACAGGGCGATCGGCGGTGATGCCGAGCGCCTTGATCCGGTGGGTGTTCACCATCTCGGCATGCGCGGGCACGCCATCGAATGCGAGCTTGATGTCACCATTCATCAGCAGCTGCTGCATGCCGAGCGAGCCGCGATAGGAGACGTCGGTCATCCGGATGCCGGTGACCTGCTTCATCCGCTCGCCGCAGAGGTGCCCGATCGCGCCGCGATTGGCGCCATAGTGGATCGGGTCACGTTGGGCGTTCGCCCATTGCAGCAGATCCGGGATGGTGTCCGCAGGCACCTCGTTACTCACATAGAGCACCATGTGCGCCCGCATCGCCATGGTCATCGGCTCGAACTGGTCAAGGCGCACAGGCGGCTGCGAGTAGAGATTGGGCAGCGTGGCGAAGGTGGAGGAGGAGGTGAGCAGGATGGTCTCGCCATCCGGCCGCGACTGCGCGACATGCGCCGCCGCGATCACCGTGTTCGCGCCGGGCCGGTTGTCCACCACCACAGGTTGGTCGAGGATCGGATGCATCGCGGCGCCGAGGCGGCGTGCGAGGATATCGGGCTCGCTGCCGGCAGCGAAGGGCACTACGATGCGGATCGGGCGGCCTTGCGCTGTGGCGCGACGCGCCAGGCCGAGCACGAAAGGCGTAGCCAGCAGGCCGCGCCGACCGAGGCGCAATGCGCTCGTCGGGGCACCAGGATTGCGGTACTTCGTCATCAGTTCCTCCCAATGCTCAACGCGATGAAGTCGTCCAAGCGGCCCTGTCCGGGTCAGCCCTGTGCGCGGGCTGGATGGCCGGCAGCCAGCGCGGCGACGATCCCGATCACAGCCCGACGACACACGCGAAAGGCCATGACGCACCCTTCGTTAGCCGAAGAGGCCTCTAGCGTTCGACTGACCGGTCGGTCAACATATTTTGCGGCTTCCCAGGCCCTGCTCGAGCGCAAGCGCAGTCGGTGCGTCGAGCAGATCCGGGCGGCCATCGTTCACAGCGACAGCCGCCGGCCAGTGGCGTCCGCAGCGCTGGAATGGTTGTGGACCATGGTCACGCCGGCTTCAGGCGCTCGTGCAACTGCTCGAGCACTCGGTGCGTTGCGGCGATATCCTGCTTGGAGATGCCGTTCAGGTGCTCGGACTCGAACCGTTCGACATGCGCGGTCAGTCTCGAGCACAACGCCCGACCGGCATCGGTCAGCGTGTAGGCACCGTCGTTCGCCGCCACGAAGTGCCTGTCCACCAGGCTGGGCAGCGCGTCCTCGATGGAAGCCGGCGGCAGCACCGTGCGGCGGACGATCTCGTCCATGGGCAGGGCACCGGCGGTGTTGAGCACGAAGACGGTCCGGCTCTGGGGCAGATTGAGTCCTTCCGACTGCCGGTACCGGTCGAACGCGTCCGATGCGTACATTTCCACGTAGGCCAGGAGCGCCATCAGGCGCAACTCCTGCACCTGCCGCTTGCCTCCAGCGCCCGATGGCGGCGCCGGGCCGACCAGCAGCCTCGGATGATCCTCCGCCACCGCATACCGGCCTTGAGCGTAGAGGAGCGGGGTGCCGGGAAAGCGCGCGTGGCGCTTCACCCGACCGACAAGGATGATGTGATCGCCGCCGTCCAGGACCGCTTCGGTCGCGCACTCGATGAGTGCCAGGATGCCGGGAAGAGTCGGCGATCCGAGGCAGCCGGGCTGCCACTCGACGTCCTTGAACTTGTCCTCGGCGCGGGTCGAAAAGCGCTGGGAGATGTCGATCTGATCGGCCTTGAGAATGTTGATCGCGAAGTGCTCGGAGCGCCTGAAGGCCGAGCAGCTCCGCGATGCCAGAGCGATCGACCATAGGACGAGTGGCGGATCCAGAGATAATGAGGAGAACGAGCTGGCCGTCACGCCGACTGGCTTGCCCTGCCAGACCGTCGTGACCACGGTAACGCCGGTCGGGAACTGGCCGAGGCACCGCCTGAAAGCCCGGTCGTCCACCGATGGATCCCCGTGCTCCAGGGCATCCGTTCGCGGCAGCGCCATCATGGTCGCTGCTCCGCCATCGTGCCCAGGATCCGCCACCATCTTCTTGCCCTCCCCGTTCCGCCGGGCCCGGCCGTTGCCGGCGAGGCTTCAGTCGTATTCGATGTGGGCTCGCAACGCCCCGCTGGCGTCCGTCCAACCTTTGCCGGCAGCGTAGGCGACGGTCACCGCGAAATCCTCGATCCAGCCGGGCGGGACGTCTCCCGCCAGGGCGCGCACCCGCTCCGGCGTGATCCAGGCATGGCCGGGCCCGTCTACCCGTCCAAGCTCCGCCAGCGCAGCACGGGCCGACTCCGTAGCCGGCATGCTGATGCTGAAGCGGCGCAGGTCGCTTGCTTCGCGCAGGCGGACCGACCCGTCCCCCTCGATGCGGATGATCACGCCAAGCAGCCCTTGGTCAGGATTCGGCACGCACGCATGACGGTTCACTCCCGATTCGTTTCTGCCATAATTTCCCGGATGGCGCCGATCACCCACGCGGTCGGTATCCGTCCGTCAGTCCAGCCGCGGCTCCGCCGGCGCCATCGCGCCGAGGGCGCGGCGCCCGAGCGCATGCGCGTCGGACATGTCGATGCCCTCCCTCGGGCTGGCCGCCGCTACGCTGCGGCCCCTACCTCCGCGACGCCGAGCTCCTTCCGGATGGCGGGGATGATGCGGCTGCCCCAGAGCTCGATCTGCCGCAGCATGGTCTTCCGGTCGAAGTCGCCGAGCTGGGTCTGGATGGCGACGTGCTTCGGGCGGAGGATCCTGATCTCCTCCACCATGCGCTCGACCACCCGATCGACGCTGCCCACCGGCAGGTTGGCGCGCATCTGCTCGAGCGAGAGGTCGCCCGGGCTCGCCTCCTCCTTCACCAGGAAGCCGTCGTCCGAATGCTCGCGGCGGTACTTCAGCGCCTCGGAGATCCGCCGCTGATAGCGCGCGTTCTCGAGGTAGCTCATGACCTCGGCGTCGTTGTCGCTGGCGAAGGCGCAACGCAGCAGGCCGACCTTGGTGTCGTCGATGTCGCGGCCTTGCCGGGCGGCGACGCCGGCGAGACCCTCGCGCATCTGCTTCAGCTTGTCGGTGCCGTTGAGCAGGGCCGTGACGAAAAGGTTGTGGCCCTCGCGGATGGCGCGCCCCTGGACCTCCGGATGGCCCGTGGCCAGCCAGATCGGCGGCATGGGCTTCTGCACCGAGCGGATGCTGATCGAGGTCGGCGGCAGCCGGATGTGCTTCCCTTCGTAGCTGAAGCCCTTCTCCGTCAGGCCGAGCTGGATGACGTCCAGGAACTCGTTGAAGATCGCCGGCGCGTCCTCGATGTCCACGCCGAAGCGGTCGAACTCGAACTTCTGGTAGCCGGATCCGACGCCGAACTCGAGCCGGCCGTTGGAGACGGTGTCGGCGAAGCCGGCTTCCGCCAGCAGGCGCATGGGGTGGTACATCGGCAGCACGCAGACGGCACTGCCGAGCCGGATGCGCTTCGTCAGCGCCGCCATGTGCGTCACCATCATCAGCGGCGACGGGCAGAGGCCGTAGTTCGAGAAGTGGTGCTCGGCGTACCAGGCCGCGTCGAAGCCGGCCTGGTCGGCGAGCGCGGTCTGCTCCACCGCGGCGTTCAGCACCTCGGCCGAGGTCTGGTGGTAGCCGCGCTGCTGCATGAGGATGAAGATGCCGAACTCCATGGCGACCGTTTCCTGCCCGTTGACCGGGCAGAAGATAGGCTTGGCCACCCCGCGCAACAATGTGCTATGAAGTCGAAGCATCTTTGTGCTTTTCGCAAAGGTGGGGTATGCGACGCCTGCAGGCGATGGAGCTCTTCGTCAGCGCGGTCCGGGAGGGCAGCTTCTCCGCCGCCGGGCGGCGCGCCGGGCTTTCGCCGGCCGCGGTCTCGCGCCAGATCGCGGCGCTGGAGGCCTCGCTGGGGGCGCAGCTCCTGAACCGCACCAGCCGCAGCCTGGCGCTGACCGAGGCCGGGCGCGAATACCTGGCGCGGCTGGAACCGATCCTGCAGGACATCGCCGCGGCCGAGGCGGCAGCGGCTGCCTTGCAGGCCACGCCGCGGGGCACGCTGCGGCTGCACTCCCGCACCATGTTCGGCATGCGGGTGGTGGCGCCGCTGATCACCGCCTTTCAGGCCCGCTACCCGGAGCTGCGGGTCGAGCTCCGCCTGGCCGAGCACGCGGCGCGGCTGGCCGAGGACGATGTCGACATCGACCTGCGAATCGGCATGCCGCCCGAGGGCCAGCTGATGCAGCGGCTGCTGCTGCGCAGCGAACGGGTGCTGGTGGCGAGCCCGGGCTACCTGGCCCGCCAACCGCCGGTCCGCGCGCCGCGCGACCTGCTGGTGCAGGACTGCCTGACCTACTGGATGGGACCCGAGGACGTGACCTGGCGCTTCCTGGCCGGGGGCGAGCTGCAGGAGCTGCCCATCGCGGCCCGCTTCACCAGCAATAACGGCGAGGTCCTGCGCCAGCTGGCGCTGGCTGGGCACGGCATCGCCCTGCTGGACGACTACACCGTGCGCGACGAGCTGGCCGCGGGAAGGCTGGTGCGCCTGCTGCCCGGCTGGCAGGTCACCAATTCCAGCTTCGAGGTGGGCATCTACGCGATCTTCCGCCGATCCGGCCTGCTGCCGGCAAAGACCCGCGCCTTCCTCGACTTCATGGTGGAGTCCCTGCCGCGGACGGCCCCTCGCGCGTGATCACGCCGCGGTCAGCGGCTCGGCCAGGCCGGTGACGCCGAGACCGGTGACGGCGAACCGCCCGCCCGCCTTCGGCGCCGATGCAGCAGGCCGGCGAGGGAATCGCCCCGGCAGAGGCATCCCTCGCGCGCGCTCCAGAACGGGCTTTCGCCGAGCCGGTCCTTCGTGTCCCCGATCCGGTCGATCGCGATGGCCATGCGCCGCCTCCCGTGCGAAGTTGCCGGACACTGACCGAGTGGTCAACGAAGGAGATGGGTGATGTCGCGGCCGCAAGGGAAGCTTCCGGAGGCGGAGAACGGGGGCACGGCCGAGCGCGTGCTGCAGATCCTCTCCACCTCGGCACGTCTGTTCGCCACCTCCGGCTACGACGGCACCTCGATGCGCGACATCGCCGACGCCTGCGGCATCTCCAAGTCCCTGCTCTACCACCACTTCGCCGATAAGGACGAGATCTTCGCGCGCATCGCCCTCGGGTCGACCCGGGAGCTCTACCAATTCGTGCACGACAGGCTTCCCCAGGGCGCGACGCCGTCCGAGCGCATCCGCGCCTTCATGGTGGCAACGGGCGAGTATTTCGAGCGCTACCGCTGGGCCTGGATCGCCTCCACGGGCGCCTTCTGGAACGACCCACAGCAGCGCCGGCAGAAGGAGCGGCTGATGTGGCGCGACCGCTACGAGGGGCTGATCCGGGCACTCATCCAGGAGGCGATCGACGCCGGCGAGATCCGGCCCGTGGACGTGCCGCTTGCCGGGAGGCTGGTGCTGTCCGCGCTCAACTGGATGCACCGCTGGTACAACCCCGAGAAGGGTTTGTCCGCTCCGGAGATCGCCGAAGCCTACTTCGACATGATCTTCAACGGGCTGAAGGCCGGGTGACGCCTATTCGAGCCTGAGGCCGATGCTGCGGATCAGCGCGCCCCAGCGCTCGCTCTCGCTGGCGAGCAGGCGCTCGAATTCCGCCGGACCGATGCCTTGCGCGGCCCGCACCGCGCGCAGCGCGTCGTTGCGCAGCGCCGCGTGCGTCGCCGCCAGGATGGGCGCCACCACCGCATCCGGAGTGCCGGCCGGCGCGAAGAGACCGTACCAGTAGCCCTGGGCCAGGTCGGGCAAACCTGCCTCCGCAAAGGTCGGCACGTCGGGCACCGCTTCGGCCCGCCGTTCGCCGGTGACGGCCAGCGCGCGGATCTCGCCAGAGCGCAGCAGGCCGAGATAGGTGGCCAGCCCGCGGCTATGGATGGTTCTACCCGTGGTTCCAACAGCGGCAGCAGCTACCTTCGACCGACCGGTCGGTCATTCCAATATTATGCTTGGCAGCGGCTCCCAGCGCGGCTAGTCTCGGCCCCTGCCGACCGACCGGTCAGTCTGTAATTCTGAGGAGGAACGCCATGGCCGCAGGCCACGTCGTCGGGCAACGGCCCGCGCCCGGCATCGGGCTGGACGCCATCCTGCGGCCACGTTCCATCGCCGTCGTCGGCGCCTCGCAGGACGCCACCAAGGTCGGCGGTCGGCCGGTGGCGCTGTTGCGCCGCTTCGGCTTCCCCGGCGCCATCTATCCGGTGAACCCACGCGCCGCCGAGGTGCAGGGCCTGCCGGCCTTCCCCTCCGTTGCCGCCCTGCCCGAAGCGCCCGATCTCGCCATCATCGCCGTAGCCGCCGAGGGAGCGGCGGAGGCGCTGGAGGCCTGCGCCGCCAGAGGCACGAAGGCGGCGGTGGTCTTCTCCTCCGGCTTCGCCGAACTCGGCGCGGCGGGAGAGGCGGCTCAGGAGCGGCTCGGCCAGATCGCGCGGCGCACCGGCATGCGGGTGCTGGGGCCGAACTGCCTCGGCGCGGTGAGCGTGGCGGAACGCAGCATCGCCACCTTCTCCATCGTGCTCGAGGACAGCCTGCCGCCGGCGGGTCCGCTCGGCATCGCCTCGCAGAGCGGCAATCTCGGCAGCTACACCATGCTGCTGGCGCGAGAGCGTGGCATCGGCGTCAGCCGCTTCATCACGACCGGCAACGAATGCGACGTCGACGTCGCCGACGCCATCGCCTGGCTGGCGGGCGACCGCGCGACCAAGGTCATCCTCTGCGTGCTCGAGACCTGCCGCGACGCACCGCGGCTGGTGGCGGCCCTCGAGGCGGCCAGGCGCGCCGGCAAGCCGGTGATCGTGCTGAAGATCGGCGTGACCGAGGCCGGTCAGGCGGCCGCGGCGTCGCACACTGGCGCGCTGGCCGGATCGGATGCGGTGTTCGACGCGGTCTTCCATCGTACCGGGGCGGTCCGGGTGCCAAGCGTGGAGGCGCTGCTCGACCTGGGCCATGCCGCGGCGGTGCTGGATGAGCGGCTGCCGCGCAGCAGGCGCACCATGCTGCTCACCGCCTCCGGCGGCTTCGGCGTGCTGCTGGCCGATGCGGCCAGCGCCGCCGGGCTGGAGCTGCCGACGCCGGACGAGGCCACGCAGCGGCGCATTCTCTCGGTGGTGCCCTTTGCCTCGCCGCGGAACCCGGTTGACGCCACCGCGCAGATGTCGAGCAGGCCGGAGATCCTGAGCGAGATCCTCGCCGCCATCCTGGACGATCCGAATTGCGGTTCGCTGGTACTGCAGCTCGCGAGTGCGCTCTACATCCCTCGGCTGCGCGAGGTGTTCATGCCGGCGCTGAAGGCGATGAGCCGGCAGCACCCGGAGAAGGTGCTGATGCTCTCGGTCCACGGCCCGGCGGATGCGGTGGCGG
>DASQVL010000056.1:0-2177 GCA_035640795.1 Crenalkalicoccus sp.
GCGCGCACCGCTTCATTGGCGGCGACGCCGCCCGCCACCACCAGCGCCGTCGCCTCCGGCAGCAGGTCCAGGGCGTGGCCGGCGCGGTCGGCCAGCACCTCCGCCGCAGCCACCTGGAAGCCGGCGGCGAGGTCGGCCCGCGCATCCTCGGGCAGGCCGCCCGGGAAGCGGGCCACGGCGTGGGCGACCGCGGTCTTGAGGCCGCTCCAGGAGAAGTCGCAGCCCGGCCGGCCGAGCATGGGGCGCGGCAGGATGAAGCGCGCGCCGTCCCCCTGCCCCGCCAGCCGCTCCAGCGCCGGCCCGCCCGGCCAGGGCAGGCCGAGCAGCTTGGCCACCTTGTCGAAGGCCTCGCCCACCGCATCGTCCAGCGTGCCGCCGAGCCGGCGGTACCGCCCCACCCCCTCCACCGCGATGCACTGGCAGTGCCCGCCGGAGAGCAGCAGCAGCAGGTAGGGGAAGGCCGCGCCGCCCGGCACCAGGCCCGGCAGCCGTGCGGTCAGCGCATGCGCCTCCAGGTGGTTCACCGCGAGGAATGGCAGGTCGTGCGCGATCGCCACCCCCTTGCCGAAGCTCGCGCCGACGATCAGCCCGCCGATCAGCCCGGGGCCTGAGGTCGCGGCCACCGCGGCGAGCTCCCCGAAGCCCAGGCCCGCCCGCGCCATCACCTCGGCGGCCAGGCGCGGCAGCTGGTCCAGATGCGCGCGCGCCGCGATCTCCGGCACCACGCCGCCGAAGGGCGCGTGCTCTGCCTGCTGGCTCAGCAACGCCTCGGCGAGGACCGCGCCCTCGGCCGAGAGCACCGCGGCGGCCGTCTCGTCGCAGCTCGATTCCAGGCCCAGCACCGGTCCGTGCCGCTCCATGGCCCTTGCCTTCCGTCCCCCTCCGACGCGTTCTATGACTGCCCCATGTCCTCCGGCCATCACGACCTCGCGGGAGACGCCCCGCCCGCCGGCAACGTGCCCCGCCATGGCCGGCCCCTTCCGCTCCGCGTCGGTACCCGCGCCTCGCCGCTGGCCCTGTGGCAGACGCGCCACTTCCTGTCGATCATCACCCGTTTCTGCCCGGTGCTGCGCGACGCAAATGCCTTCGAGGAGCACGCGATCAGCACCTCGGGCGACCGGATCCTCGACCGGCGCCTCGCCGATCTCGGCGGCAAGGGGCTGTTCGCCAAGGAGATCCACGAGGCGCTGCTCGATCGCCGCGTGGATTTCGCGGTGCACAGCCTGAAGGACCTGGAGACCGAGCTGCCGCCCGGCATCGTGCTGGCCTGCACGCTGAAGCGGGAGGATGCGCGCGACGCGCTGATCCTGGCGCCCGGCGCGGCGGAGCGGGTGGATCCGGGCGAGCCCTGGGGCGCTTTCGCCGCCGGCGCCGTCATCGGCACCTCCTCCGTCCGGCGGCAGGCGCAGCTTCTGGCGGCGCGGCCGGACCTCCGCATCGGGCTGCTGCGCGGCAACGTGCAGACGCGGCTTTCCAAGGTGAAGTCGGGCGAGGTGGCGGCGACGCTGCTGGCGCTCGCGGGCCTCAGGCGCCTCGGGCTGGAGGGCGAGGCGACGCTGGTGCTGGATCCGGAGGCGATGGTGCCGGCGGCCGGCCAGGGCATTGTCGGCATCACCTGCCGGGAGGCGGATACCGAGCTCCGCGAGCTGCTGGCCGCCATCGAGGACCGCGAGGCGCGCGCCGTCTCCACCGCCGAGCGGGCGCTGCTCGGCGCGCTGGATGGGTCCTGCCGCACGCCGATCGGCGGGCATGCGCGGTTGCTGCCCGACGGGTCGCTGCACCTGACGGGGCTGGTGGCGCGGCCGGACGGGTCCTTCCTGCTGAAGCGCTCCGTGGTGGGTCAGGCGACCGAGGCGGCACGGCTGGGCGCGGAGCTGGGCCGGAGCCTGCGGGCCGACAGCCCGGCTGACATCTTCGGGTGACGGCGCTGGTGGCCGCTGCGCGGAAGGGAGGGCGGAAGGGGGAACCCCTCTCCCCGGGCCGGAGGGTCTGTCGCGCTGCGCTGCCGCTGCGCCGGGCGAACAAGGCGTGGGAAGCGAAGCAGAGGGCGCGGGGGAGGAATTGTCTTCCTCCCCTGCACCTGCCCCCTCTCCTGCACCTGCCCCGGTGAGCGGGGTGCTGGTCACCCGCCCCGAACCTGGCGCGGCCGAGACCGCGGCGCGGGTTGCCGCCCTTGG